>CALKUJ010000269.1 GCA_937996825.1 uncultured Polynucleobacter sp.
CTTTAACTGAAATAAGGGCTTTTATTGAATTCTTCAGGAATTTCAATGAGATAGCCCAAATGAAATGAAAGTAGCACTTTCAATCTTTAGGCACTAAACAAACAAGCGTCCCAACATCCTCAAACCATCCCAAGGGTCACCTGGTAATTTTTCTAAGATAGGGCCAGCACCTTTGCGGATTTGCAAACCTTTGGATTGCTGATCAAGGCCACTGGCCACCATCAATGCTTTTTGCAAACGATCAGCACTCAACCTTTGAAGGGCTTGAGGAATCAAACGCTCTTTATTGCCCCACACACGATTCATCTTCATGAGCATTTGTAAATTGTCACCACGATCCACCGCCTGACGCAGGCGATTGAGTAATCTCACCTCTTCAGTGACCGTCCAAAGAATCAGCACCAAAGCTTCGCCCTCACCCTCTAAACCATCCACCATGCGATTAAAGCGTGCTAAATCTCCAGCGAGCAATGATTCAGTCAGTTGAAAAACATCATATCTGGCAACATTCAAAACAGCGTCACGAATGTTTTCTTCAGTCAGAGTTCCCTCTGGATAAAGCAAACCTAATTTTTGAACTTCTTGATGGGCTGCGATCAAATTACCTTCAATCTGATTGGCCATGAATTGCAAAGCACGTTGACCTGGTTCACCTGCCTCAACCTGCTGTTTTTGTTTTTTTAATCTGGCTGCAATCCAATTCGGTAAATGAGTTCTATCGATGGGATCTATGCGCACAGCCATCCCTGCCTCATCCAAGGCAGTGAACCACGCTGACTTCTGCGTCTGAAAATCCACCCTTGGCAAAAAGATGCAAGTCACCGTATCAACCGGCTCTTTGGATTTAACCTGAGCCTCAATCTGGGCACAAAACTGTTTAATAGCGTCGGACCCATCACGCCCTGGTTTGCCTGTGGGTATGCGTAACTCAACGTAACGCTTATCACCAAACAAAGACATGGTTTGACCTGCGTTCATGAACGCAGACCAATCAAAGCCTTTCTCATGCATCATCACTTCACGCTCAGTGTGCCCATGAGCAATCACCATGGAGCGCAATTGGTCTTGCAATTCCATCACCAACAATGGCTCATCACCACTTAAAACATACAGTGGGTGTGGACCAGTTTTTTTTGCTTGCGCTAAATGTGCCTCGAACGCATCTGCTTTTTGCATGCTTAGCGACTCTTTGGCTGTGACTCCGAGGGAGTTTGCTTAGTAGGTAACTTCTTGATCGATGCTAAACGACGCATCAATTGGCTCACAATATCTATGCGCATTGTTTTAACAAACTCAGCTACCTGCTGATCAAATGCCTGAACATTGGATTGGTTGAAATCAATATCACGCGTCAAATAAATATCTGACTCGGGCATTAGCTCAATACCATTAGGATCGAATGCTCTGAATACAATCCTTGAGATGATTCGGTATGCAGTGATTTGACCTGCGCCGTTATAAGACAAAATTTGACGGGCATTTTGTTCAGAAATGATTTCAAGTACCAGTTCTGCATCTTTGACATTCTTCACAATCTGAATATCGTTGACACGAAGCAACATGTCCAAATCATCACGCAATTCTTGAGTCAAATTTCCGCTGATCAGAAGGCTTTTATACGGTAAATCAATTTTGCCGCGCAAACGCCAACCGCAGGCACTCAGAACGCTCATGGCCAAAATAGATAAACCACCACCCAAGAGCTGACGTCGCCCGAATGAATAAGAGATGGTGGTTTTTTTCATGATTTGCTTATTGTGCTCTATTTCAAAATCAATGGCTGATATTCATCATTAAATAACAATATTGACTAATCGACCAGGAACAATGATGACCTTTTTAGCAGGAGCACCATTCATGGCCTTGATGGCCGCTTCACTGGCCAAGGCAAGTGCCTCGATAGTAGCTTTATCAGCATCAGTTGGTACCAAGACTTGACCTCTTAACTTGCCATTCACCTGAATCATCAAAGTGATTTCATTTTGAACCAAGGCTGATTCATCAACTTCGGGCCATGGAGCATCCAATAAATCACCCCACTGCTGAACATATCCAGCGGCATTCCAAAGTGTGAAGGTGATGTGCGGCACCACAGGGTATAAAACCCTTAACAAGATACCCAAAGTCTCACGACGCACTTCAGGACTGACTGTCTTAGCCTGCTCCAAAGCATTGAGCATTTTCATGGTGGCTGATACCACCGTGTTGTATTGCTTACGCTGATAGTCAAAATTGGCTTGC
>CALKUJ010000270.1 GCA_937996825.1 uncultured Polynucleobacter sp.
CCAACGGGAAGCGATGAGACACTTTTGTCCACTGCCAACACTTACCTTGTCTCGTGTCCGGGCTTGTCTTTGACCTACGCCGACACCGTTGACTTCAAGCGGCTCGAAGGCTTGCCGTTGGTTTTACCCCGTCGACCTTCGCATTGGCGATCGATCTTGGATGAAACTGCAAAAAGTAAGGGGTTTAGTTTGGTTGCAGAAGTTGAGGCGGACTCGCTGCGCGTCCAAAAGGAAATCATTGCATCCAACCCACATATGTATGCGCTGCTTGGCCCTTTCTCTGTGGATGAGGAGCTACGCACGGGGAAGTTGCAAGCAGCAAAAGTCATTGCACCTGACCTTAAACGCTATGTCACGCTTGCGCATCCCAAGCAAGGACATTTCACGCAAGCGAGTCGCATTGTTTCTGAACTCATCAAAGAAACGGTGACAGGTTGGAAGGGGCAATTGAATAACCCGTTTAGCTTGAATGAACGTTGAATGTGATGGATATCAAATCGGAGCTTAGTTGGAATGAATTGCTTTTTATTCCTGGACGCCGCTAGATCACCGCTCGTAAAACTTGTGCGGTTTCGATGATTAGGGGGACTAACTTCTCGACGATCAAAGCCTCATCCCACAAAGAAGATTGCAGGGTCATGCTCAACGCCGCTTTGCATTCGCCATGTCGATCCCGCAGTGGTACAGCAACACCTACGAGACCTTGGTCCAAGTTGCCAGCCGATATGCAATAGTTGTTCTTGCGTGCAGTTAGCACCATCTTTTCAAACTTCTTGGGCGTCAGCACCGCATTGCTGTTGAAGTTAGAAAACTCATGCTCGGCAATCCATGCACTCAAAGCATCGTCGTTCAGCGTTGCCAAAATGGCTGGGCCTGGCCCCACCACGTGTGCGGGCACGCGCGCCCCGGCATAAAAACCAATCGAGACCACGCGAGGGCTGTTGCTGCGAGCCACATAAACCAATTCATGGCCATCGAGCACAGACACATTGACGGTCTCACCCGAAGACATGGCCAAGCGTTGAATGAAGGGCTGTACCAATCGCGGCAAACGCGCGCCATCTAAGTAACCTTGACCGAGCCTGAGCACGCGTGGCGTGAGCCAATAAAACTTGCCATCGGTGTCGCCATAGCCAAAGTGACACAGATTGAGCAAATAGCGTCGCGCTGCCGTGCGCGGAATGCCTGTGCGTTCTGCCACTTGTGACACCGTCATGCGCCCGTACTCATCGTTGAACGCCTCAATCACAGCCAGCGCACGACCCACACCCGCAATCAAGTCGCCAGAGTCGATGGGAAATTCTTTGTTTGAGGGTTTCGAGACGAGTGCTGATGCATTAGGAGAAACCATGGTTTTAACCGCCTTTCGGACAATATTGTCCGTTAATCGGTCAAGTTAAGCAAGGCAAAGGTTGAAATATGCCACCACGCAAATACAGTTCAAGCCTGTCCTT
>CALKUJ010000271.1 GCA_937996825.1 uncultured Polynucleobacter sp.
CTTAAAAAGTTTCATTGTTTAGTCTCGTTGATTGATTTGATGCAGTTCTTTTTAGCGACTGCTCTTGTTAACCACTTTATTTGAGATTTTTTACACGTGCCAGTTCTGAACGTAAAAGCTTAACGGTGGCAGGGTCGTAGGCTTGCATGAATTTATCAACAACACCCTGAGTCGCCACTCGCATGCGTTCTGTTTCTGCTGGTTTTACTTCGTTGAAGATCATGGCCTTATTGGTCAGATCTTCAATCGCCGTTTTAGCCTGTAAGCGACTGACTTGACGTTCATAGTCACGGGCCTCTAACGCAGCAGCGCGAAGGATTTTTTGTTCATCAGGAGTCAGCTTATCCCAGAATTTTTTACTGACTAGGAAAACAATCACGCCATACGCATGGCTGGTGGCACTGAGATGTTTTTGAACCTCATACAGTCGGCTTGAGCGCGTAATTAGGTATGGATTTTCTTGTGCATCTAAGGCCTTGCTCTCCAGCGCACCGAAAAGTTCAGCAAATGACATGGGAACTGGATTCGTCTTAAGCGCCTTGAAGGTTTCAATGAAGACAGGGTTTTGCTGCACGCGGATCTTCAGTCCATCAAGATCTTCGATGCGATGAATCGGACGTTTACTGTTCGTTACGTGACGAAAACCGTTTTCCCAAAATGCCAATCCGATTAGCCCTTTTTCTGGAAGTTTTGCCAAAAGCGCCTCACCAAAAGGTCCATCTAGCAAAGCATCTGCTTGCGCACTGTTGCTCACCAAAAACGGTAAGTCGAGTAAACCAAAGTCTTTCACCACGCTTGCAACAGGTGCAGTGCCTGGGGCAAAGGCTTCCTGTATGCCACCGGCCAAGGCGGAAATCTGTTGCATCTCGTTACCCAGTGCGAGAGAAGGAAACTCTTTGACTGTTATTTTTCCTCCTGTTTTTAATGCGACGATTTCTGTGAATTTCTTAACACCCATGCTGATTGGGTGATCTGTGTTCACAGGGTGGCCGATCCGCAACGTGCGTTCTTCGAAGGTTTGTGCTTTCACGGAAGCTAGCGCCACCAGTGACGTCATCACTAACGCAGTTCGGAAAAATTCGGTTATTTTCATTTTGTCTCCAGTTAAAAATTTGTGCGAAAGTGACGGCATCTGTTCATCTCTTTGACGCGATGAAGAAAGAAAACTCTGACATTCATCACCAGTCTATGAATGATTGATTGGTTAATCCAATGATTTATTTCCAAGATAATGTTCGAAAAATTCGATGAATAACCTAAAATAAAAAAATGGAAATTCGTCAACTTCGCTACTTTCTAGACATTGCTGAGACAGAGCATTTGACGCAGTCAGCTGAGAATCTTTTTGTCACGCAATCCACCCTATCTCACGGCTTGCGTCAACTCGAAGAAGAGCTGGGTGTGAGCTTGTTTGATCGCCTTGGGCGTGGCTTGAGGTTGTCGCAAGCTGGCGTGGAATTTCGTGGCTATGCCAGTCGAACGCTCAAAGAGATAGAAGCAGGACGCATGGCTTTGGCTGGCTTGAGTGAGTTGCAATTTGGAAAACTCACCATTGGTGTTTTTCCAACTTTTTTAAATACAGTTGTTCCCGCCACAGTCGCAGCATTTACCAAAGCGCACCCTCAATTGACGATCGAAGTTAAAGACTTACGTGCAGGCCCGATTGAAGACTTGCTAGTTCGTGGTGATCTAGATATGGGCATTGGATTTCACCCTTCAAAACATGCTGACATTGAAGTTGAGCCCCTCTTTGATGAGCGAATGGTTTTGGTTGTTGGGAAAACTCATCGGCTTGCTGATCGCCGATCCATATCGCTGCGTCAACTTGCAGATGTGCCACTGGCACTTCTTCCGCGGAGCTTTGCGACTCGTGGACTTATTGACATTTGCCTGCGAAAAGCAGAAGTCGAGCCGAGCGTATTGGTCCAGATGGAATCGGTCGAAGCGCTTTTAGGCGTTTGTCTTTTTGGAAATCTTGCTGCAATCGTGCCTGAGCGTGCAGCATTACAGGCGACTGAACTTAAGATGATCGCTTTGACTCACCCAACAATCATTCGTCACGCGGGCATTCTTTGGCGTAAGGGTACTTCACGAAGTCCAGCAGCGAGACGGTTTAGTGAAATGCTGATCAGCAGTTTTCGGTAATTGAATGCAAGGTGGCGTTACAACTTGTAACGCCACCTTTTAGCCGAATGATTAACTCTTAGGGTTAGTTGTTCGTTAAAACTGCAGTTTGCAAATGCGAAGCTGCAAATTTTTTCGATTTGTTGGCTTCTTCAGCAGTTTTAACGACTGTGTCAGCCACTATTTCT
>CALKUJ010000272.1 GCA_937996825.1 uncultured Polynucleobacter sp.
TGAGGGATGAGATTGATGTGCATCAAGCAACCATCGTTGAGGTCTTCAACCTTGTTAACAGTCAAAGATGTGCCATTCACAACAATAGAACCTTTGTAGGCCAAATACTTTGCTAAAGACTTCGGCGCTTTGATGACCAAATGCCATGAACCCTCATTATTTTGTGATCCATCACTTTTAGTTTGTTCAACTTGTTCAAACAGCGTCACTGTGCCCATACCATCCACATGACCGCTGACCAAATGACCGCCTAGTCGATCATTGAAGCGCAAGGCTTTTTCAAGATTGATGAAGCCTGGTTGATCAAGTCCTGTGGTTTTATCCAAAGACTCTGCAGAGATATCAATCGCAAAATGTGAGGTCGTCATCGAGACCACAGTCATGCATGCGCCCTGAAGTGCAATGCTGTCACCCAACTGCACATCACTCATATCAAGTTTTCCAGCATTGATGTGCAAACGAAAGCCATCGCCGAGTTTTTCAACTGTGTCGATGTGTCCGATGGCTTGAATGATTCCTGTGAACATAATTTTTTTCTTTATAAGTTACTTTTTTCTAAGACGTAAGCGTAAGTCATTGCCTACAGAGGTGTGTTCAATGAAGGACCAATGATTGACATCATCCAACTGTGTCAAGGTTGGGAGGTTGGCCATGCCCATGCCCTCACCAATTAATTTGGGCGCCATGTAAATGAGTAGTTCATCCACGCAACCTTCACGTATCAGTGAGCCATTGAGCTTGAAGCCTGCTTCAACATGCACTTCATTGATATGACACTTTTCTGCAAGGTAAGTGAATAACGCTGATAAATCAACTTTACCTTTTGGATTAGATGTATCAACCATTTTTAACAAGGTGACATTCTTATCCTTTAAAGCGTTTTCCATTTTTGCAAAGTGCGCATCGTCCACTTGTCCGCAAACAACCATCGTGTGACCACCAATGGTCTCATCCAAGATTTTTGCATTGAGGGGTACTTCTAAAAATGAATCAATCAAGACTCTCATGGGCTGTCTTGCAGAAATTTCTTTTGGGTAAATGTCTCTGACATTTAATTGAGGATCATCTTCTTTGACTGTGCCAATGCCTGTGAGGATGCAACAGGCTCTGGCACGCCATTGATGGCCGTCATGTCGGGCATCGGCGCTGGTGATCCATTGACTCACGCCATTATCAAGAGCTGTATTGCCATCAAGGCTGGCAGCAATCTTCATGCGAACCCAAGGCTTCTTTTGCGTCATGCGATGCACAAAGCCGATGTTTAATTCAGTGGCTTCTTGCTCTAGTAATCCGCAGCGAACATTGATTCCAGCGTGACGTAATTGTTCTAAACCTTTGCCTGCCACCAAAGGATTTGGATCAGGCATCGCAGCAATGACCAAGCCAACTTTGGCTGCGATTAATCGATCTGTACACGGCGGTGTTCTGCCATGATGACAACAGGGCTCTAAAGTGACGTAAACGGTTGAACCAGTGACATCAAAACCTTTAGCTTCTGCATCTTTAAGTGCCATGATCTCGGCATGATCAAAACCAGCCGCTTGTGTATGACCTAAGCCGATCACTTGCTTATCTTTGACGATGACGCATCCCACCCTTGGATTAGGGTTGCTGATATAGATCGAGTGCTTGGCTTGCGCCAAAGCCATCGTCATATAGTCATGGTCTTCTTGGGTATACATGGCTGATCTTGTGATCTGTTCTTGGAATGCTAGTTAATTACTCAATGATTCTATAGATGGATTCTACTTTAGAGGTAAATCTAGGGTTTTAGGTGCATTTTTGGTGATCTTTCTTGGGATCGCAAATTCGCCATCTTCCGCCAGGTCCCAAAATCAGATGACGTTGCAATTCTAAATATCCCGAGTGTTGCCAAATGATGCGATTGGCCACAAATCCACCATTCTTCAGTACGGCGGCTTTGCCAGATTCAAAGCTGATATGCCTTGCTTTGTTGGGGGCACTCATGTCGGTGAATTGTTGGCTGTCTTTCAGTGACTCATGAGCCACCTGAATGCGACCTTTTAAGTGACCGCTTTGTAATGGGTATTGTTTGAGTGTTTGAAGAGGCTCTTCCGAAGAAAATGCCCCTTGAACAATCTCCCAGCCATGAGACCAATCTCTAAACTCAGAATTTCCCAAAGGTTTTAGAGTGATAGTTTTATTCATTTGTCTTGATAGTTGTCTTGCCAAATGCGCATCTTGAATGAATGCATGACTGACTTCACCCAGTTGTGAGTGGGCAATTTGTTGGCTATACAGATGAGCCGCAATTGCTGACATCGCCGCTAGCATTGAAAGAGATATCAACACTTCTATCAATGTAAAACCTGTCGTTGCTGGAATGGCAGTACTAGATATCCTGTTAATCATGGCTTTTTCCACTCAAGACGATGTACCGTTCTTTCATTTTTTCTAGATGTTTCCGCAACTTTTTTTGAAGATGAAGGTTTGTCTTTTGGAGCATCAACTCTGATGATGCTTTGCAGTTTTGTTTGACCATGAAGATGGGCGGTGGCTGCAGTTAACTTGTAATGCTGGCTATTGATGCCGGCTTTACTTTTGAAGTTTTTTGGGCGAAAGCTTTCTACTTCAACCAAATGATCAACTTCAAAGCCCTCTGAGATTAATTTCTCAGCGCCGATTAACTTTTGTTCGCTTAATCTGAAATTCTCTAAATATGACTTTTCACTGCCGAGTATCCTAATTTGAGTAATGGTCATATTGAGTATGGTTGCGATTGCAAGGCTCGTCAGTAAGATAAAGCTCAGCACGCTGATCAAGATAAAACCGTCGGAGTTATTGATAGATGGTTGCCGATTGATTTTGCTTTTGTGTGTTTTAGGATGGATGGCGCAATGCATAAATTTTTTGAAGTTCAAGTGAGTGGCGTCCCTTCTGAAGTTTTAAATGAATCTTGATAGCTTTGACTTGTTTCCAGTGAGGATTTCTTTTGCTGGCTCGCTCACTGATTTGATAGGGTTCGTACCACTGAATTGAATGACCCTCTTTAATTCCAACCTGCAGTTGCATCCATTGGACATGAGCAATCAAAGCATCGTTTTGAAGATGACCTTTTTTATTTTTGGTCTGGATATATAAAACTCCATCGCGTTGTTCATGATGTCCTTGTTGTTGCACAAAGAAAGCCTGGTAGTTCATATCTTCTTGTTTATTAGTCGTAAAGAAAGCATCTGAGCCATCCATGCTCGCAGCACCTTTTCTACTTGAAATTGACCTGCTTGGGTATTGCTCATCGAAGCAGTGTCTTTGACCATCAATCTTGGGATGGTTGATCCTTTTGATGCGCTGGCCATATGAATGGCGTCGCCCATCATTTGCAAAGCTTGAAGAGCTTCGCTTTGTAGGGTTGCTTTGGCTACTTGTTGATCAAGCGAAGAATAAATTTGATAGCCCGATTGCGTAAGGCTTATCAAAATCACACTGCCTAAAATACTGCTGATTAAGATCTCTAGAAGATTCATGAATTTTCCCCATCTATCAGCGCCATCTCTAATTCATGCTGATCGCTTAGGCGAAGCATTTCCAGAAAATCAACTTCCAGTTTTACACGTAAGTAATCTTATGCAAGTCGTTAGCTATACCCAAGCCCGCAAATCACTCGAAGCACTGATGAACCAAGTGATTGAGAAGCAAGAACCCGCGCTGATTCGGCGACGCGAAGGTGGAAACGTTGTGTTGCTGCCCGAGCTAACCTACAACAGCATGCAAGAGACGCTGCATTTGCTTTCAACAATTGCTAATGCGCAAAGGTTGTT
>CALKUJ010000273.1 GCA_937996825.1 uncultured Polynucleobacter sp.
ACTGATGCCATCACCTCGGGCATTGCGCTCACGGGTGGTGCGTGAACCGACGTAAGCAAACATAGTATTTATGTTCTTTCTCAAAGTCCTAGGCTTTTATGTATTGCAGAAGCCCAACGATTGGCCATTGCCGGAGAGTTGAAACAAGTTGCATAGTCACTACAACTCCAAACTGCTCTTTCCATGAGTTGAATGTCGGCCTCATGCTGCCTGGCAACATGTGGGTCTTCAAAGATGATAACCTTTTGACATTCACCATCTAGCAACAGCTCAGCAATTTGTGCATCGCCACCTAACGGGCCACTTTGATAGCAGGTCACCCATTGCTGGTCTTTTGGAAAACCCTTTTTCCATGCAAGTTCATTCAGCAGGCCGCCAGTCGTACCAGTTCCGACTCGGTTTTTATATTGACTCAATAGCTCAAAGTTCTTTTGGGCAAATTCAATCATTTGGGGTTTCAAAGCATCGTGGGCTACCAATGCCACCGTTTGCGAACTCATCGTTTGTATGTATGAGTACATCCGCTCTGCGTGAACTTTGTTTGCAAGGCTGGCTTCTATAAACATCCATTCAACAGCACCACGAATTGTGCTGATAAATGGCTTACCGTGAATAACGCACTGGCGCTTAAGCGCCTGTGTTTCAGGGTATGTCGATGATGGATCGACTGGGTCTATGAAATAAATGACCCCATCCAGCTCATCCTCTTTTGTCAAACCGCCTACAACGCGTGACACTAATCGCATCAACCCGCCACGAAAGCCGTCAGGCGCTCTGTGCATTTGAGCTAAAACTGTGTGGTCATGTGTCTGAATGCTGTCAAAAGCACCGCCAACCGCATAGAGATCAATGTTCAAACAACGAATATCTTCTCTTGCTTCATTTATCCATTTCATCAATCCAGCGTCACTGGCAGATCGGTGAAATTTATTTGCAGCGAGTCCAAATCGCAAAACCTTGTTTTTACTCACCACTTCGCCCCAAAGGTCGCCTCAAGAACTGAAATCGCTTCTTGGTTCAATGAACTAGGTTGACCTTTTGACATCCACCATAGACACGCTGTTTCTTCAAGCTCTTCTAGGGTTGCCATGGCGGTCGCAGGGGAGTCGTGCCAAACATTGGGGCCTAGTCTTGTCAACATGACGGCACGAACACATAAGCCCCGTTTCGCGTACTCATGAATTGCAGTGGCTACTTGCTCTGCTGCCAAAGGATCGCCTGGGCGGTGATATGGGATCACGGGCACATGGCCAACCTTCATCACGAAATAAGGCGTTAGCGCGGGCAGTAGCTCCACTTGTTGCGTGTCAGAAAGGGTAAGCGCAACACAATGTGTGCTGTGTGTATGAATGACGCAATTTGCGACTTGGTTAGTTTCATGAGTCGCCGCATATATTTTTCTATGCAATGCAATTGTTTTACTACCTCTATCGCCCGAGATTTGTTCACCATTTGCATCTAGCCGTGCCAATCGTTCTGGCTTCAAATAGCCTAAACACGCATCCGTTGGCGTGATGAGGTACCCGCCACCTTCTGAATCAGGCAAGCGAACACTGATGTTGCCCGCAGTTGCATGGACGTAGCCACGGCTAAAAAGGCTCTCTCCGACGCGGCAAATCTCATCTCGCAACTCTGACTCAGTCAAGAAGATTCCCCTACTTTTGTTATCCGTGCGCCATTGAGATGCTGCCGCAAAAACTGAGCAGCCTCCATTCGCTCACCTTTAAGCAACAAATCAATCAACATCAAATGCTCTTTGCATTGCTGATGTAAGCGAGAACGATCTAACTTAGTGCCGTACTCAACGACACGCCGCATTTGATTGATACGCCGCAAGCTGTCCAGTAAGAAACGGTTGTTTGCACCAGCAATCACTGTTTCATGCAAATGCACACCAGATCGATACAACTCTGCAGGCGTACAACTCTCGATACCACCTTGCAGAAGCTCCTCTTGCTCACGTCGACATTTTTCGAGTTCAGCCACATCAACTTGATAACCAGGTTCAAGAATCGCCGCAGGCTCAATAATCATTCGATAGCGATAGCTTTCTCGATGAGACTCGCTGTTGGTCAGCAATGGTCTAAAAACCCAACCACGACCGGGCTTCCGATCTACCATGCTCTCTCGGTCCATGCGGTTGAGAACACGTTGGATTTGAAGTCTTGAGATTGCATACCTTTCCATCAACTCAGCCTCTGTGACCTCTTCAGCCAGAACGCCATTGATGCGATCATTCGCAATACGCAAGTAAAAATCATCGTCTGTCGATAACCCTGCTGAAAGCTCCAAGGAGCCTAGTTCTTCTGAACTTTTTGCAACCTGAAACCCTTTGTTCTGAGTTGAGGTGACAACACCTTCCGCTTCTAAATATTGCAGCGCTTTTCTAACGGGCGAACGAGAGACGTTCAACACGTCACACAAAGCCTGTTCAGTCAAACGAAATCCAAGCGGGTAGTTCTCACTACGAATAAGCTCAATGATTTGTGTTGCGAGCTTGGGCGTCAGTGGGCTAACTTTGGCAAGAGGTCGTGAAGCAGGCATGGAAGTTTTGGCTTTTATATTTCTCAAACCATCACTGTACAAGGCTTGTTCAGTCATTCAAAAGTTCAAATGATTGAGTAAAGAAGTTTTCTTGGCCGAAGTTGCCGGACTTCAAGGTGATATGCAATCCACCATTTTTAGCAACATCAGACGCCGCAAAACACCAAGGCACACCAGGTGCGATTGCCGGGCCTATGCGCATGGTTTCAATATTCAGTGCCTGAACACACGCGCCAGAAGTCTCTCCACCAGCAACAATTAACTGTTCGACGCCTAGTGACACCAGACGTTTTGCAATGGTCGAGAGCGCTGCCTCAACCATCTCGCCCGCTTTAGCAACACCCAAAGTTGCCTGAACTGACTTCACACTTTCTGGGCTGGCAGTGGCATAAACCAAAACTGGGCCTTGCTGAATCTTGGCTGCAGCTAACGCTACGAGTTCGTCCACTAAATTTGCATTCTTGGACAAAGCCAATGGGTCAAGTGCAAAAGCTATCCCACCCTGCTTAATGAAATGCGCCACTTGTCCGTTAGTCGCAACAGAGCAGCTACCTGAAACAATGGCTCGATAGCCATTCGCCTTGGGCAATTTTTCCGCACCCGCAGATGGCGTGATTTTGTGGTTCTGAGGTAAACCAATAGCTACGCCGGAACCTGCGGTCAGCA
>CALKUJ010000274.1 GCA_937996825.1 uncultured Polynucleobacter sp.
GATTTGGCCACTCCAGCATCTTGGTCTTCTCCGATTTCAACCAGAGCAGCGATTGAAGATATGCCGGCTGGCTGTATTGCAGTGGTCGATGCGATGGGCGTGACTGATGCTGGTATTTTTGGTGATATTTTGTGTCAACGCATGAAGCAACGTCAGGTGGCTGCTTTGGTCACTGATGGTGTGGTTCGTGATGTGGCAGGTGTTTTAGAAACCAAATTACCTGTATGGTGCAGTGGTGTTGCAGCCCCACCTTCAGTCACCAGTTTGACTTTCGTGGCTTGGCAAGAACCAATTGGCTGCGGTGGTGTGGCAATTTTCCCGAATGATGTGATCGTGATCGATGATGACGGCGCAGTTTTAATTCCAGCTGATCTTGTGGACGAGATGGTTAAAACAGCCCCTGAGCAAGAAAATCTTGAGTCTTGGATCATGGAACAAGTCAAAGGTGGTGCAGCACTTCCTGGCTTGTACCCACCAAATGAAGAAAACAAGGCGCGTTACGAACAATCTAAAAAGAAATAATCAACAAGACCGCTTGATACATCTTTTTAGATTGCGATGATTTAGTTCGCAGAGTTTAGATAGTAGCAACACCCAAACTCTGCGCACATTCATTCAATGCTGCGCGCAACTCAGGAGCCAAAGGAATCCCCTCTTGGCTCCTTTTTTCTTCTGTGGCTTTAGCACCCTCACCTGGCACTCGAATACGATCAACGCCAGGCAAAGTTTTTGATGCATGCAACTCATCAATCACACGACCTACTTCACTCAAGAAATAGTCTTGTCCCATGAAGAAATCAGGATTGATTGCAATCATGGTTTGACCAGTGTTGGCAATCGTGCTGCTGTCTTTATTGAAGTCCACCACATTACTGCCCATGGCGCCGCCGTTCATACATCCGGCCAACATACCGATCATCAAAGCCAAGCCATAGCCTTTATGATCTCCAATGGGCAATAAAGTGCCCTCAGCCGCTTTTTTAGGATCAGTGATGGGTTGACCTTGTTGATCAATCATCCAGCCCACTGGCATGGCTTCATTCTTTTGGGCTTTGACTTTGATTTTTCCAAACGCTGTGACCGTGGTGGCCATGTCTAGAATCACATGCGGTTTACCAGGACCTGCTGGAACACCAAAGGCGATTGGATTGGTGGACAACAAACGACTTGAACCACCAGTGGGTGCCATGTGATTAGCACTACCAACCGCTAAATAGATACCAACCAAGCCTTCATCAGCAATTCTGTTCACATAATGTGCACCAGCTCCAGAATGATTGCCATTGTTTGATCCTACCCAACCAATACCAAACTCTTTGGCCTTCTGAATCGCCATTTCGGTTGATCGAACCATGACCAAGTGACCCAAGCCATTGTCACCATCTAACAAAGCCATAGGGCCACTGTCTTTGATGGTTTTGATCTTGGCGTTGATGTTCATGCCACCTTGTAAGAAGCGCTGAACATACTGCGGCATGCGAAATAATCCATGACCGTCGGCTCCTACCAAATCAGCTCTGACGATGTATTCAGCAGCGATCAAAGTGTCTTCATAAGGCATGCCCAGTTTGGCGAATACCTCTTGAACGTATTGCTTGGCTCTGGCAGGACTTATTTGATGATGGTCCATGTGTTTTTCCCAATCGCGTATTTTTTAACCGCCTTCTCATCAAAACCAAAACCAAGACCTGGTGTGGTGTGCAAGATCAAGTCACCGTCTTTGAATTTGAGTTGCTTGTTGATCAAACGTCTGAAATTCAAGACCTGATCATCCACGAAAAATTCGACAAAACGTGCATTGGGAGTTGCAGCCACCAATGGAGCATGCAAATCATGGAACCAGTGCGGGCTCAAGGTAATGCCTTTAACGTCCGCATAAGCAGCAATCTTGCGCCATTCTGAAATACCACCGCAGACAGCCGCATCGGTTTGCAATATCTCAGCTCCGCCCTGCTCAACCAAGTCACGATGACGCCAACGTCCCACCTCAATCTCACCAGTAGCAATGGTGATGCTGGTGAGTTTTGCTAAGCGGGCATGAAGATCAATCGCATCAGGAGAGAAAGGCTCTTCCATCCAGTAGGGGTTGTATTGCTCAAAGCGCTTCATGTATTCCATGGCTGTTGGAATGTCACGCCAAGCATTGTTAGCATCCATGGTGACGATGATGTCTGGGCCAACGGCTGAACGCACAGCTTTTAAACGAGCCTCTTCTTCTTTAGGGCTGAGGCGACCTGTTTTCATTTTGACGGCTTTGAAGCCCAACTTCACATAGCCTTCCATTTCTTTGCCAAGCTTGGCAGGTGTTTTGCCATCCAAGTAATATCCACCGCTGGCATAGGCTGGCACACGATCATTCACAAAAGAACCCAAATAACGGTGTAAAGGCAAATTGACTGAATGGGCATTCAAATCCCAAAGTGCGATGTCCAAAATAGAGATGGCGCGCATCACACTGCCTGAGCGACCTTGCAAAATTGACTCGGTGTACATCTCTTGCCAAATACCTTCAGTGCGATGACTGTCTTGGCCAATCAGTTTTGGCGCAAAGAGTTGCTCAACCGCTAACTTGACCAGTTCTCCAGCGGCGCTGCCAACATAGCAAAAACCAATGCCTTCGTGACCATCTTTGCTGCGCACTTTGACCAAACAGTAATGTCTCTCAGAAACTGTTCTAGTGGAAAAGGAAGTCACATGATCAAGTGGCACGCTAACGGCAGTGACTTCAACGGATTGAATAATGGGCATGTTTGTCTCTCTATTTTTTATATTTAATTGGTAATCAATGCACTTCAAAAACTTAGAAAAATCTCATTAAATATAAAGACTTCCTGATTAGAAATGCAAGCTATATCCTAGACCGATTAAGCTATAAAACAAAGCTGTTTTTAGCCTCAAAGACTCAGTTAAAACCCTAATAAAACAGCATCTGCAAGCCTTTTGGCTAACAACACCAAAGCGCTGACTTAGGTATGATGGAAGGCATAAAAATGATGGAGACAAGCATGAAAAAAGTGGTTGTTTTAGGCACAGGCACGATGGCTGTGGGCATTGCTGCAGGTTTTCTTAGCAGTGGCTGTGGCGTGATTCTGTTGGGCAGAAATAATGAACGTGCCAAGGCGGTGACGTCTGAGATTGTCGACATGGCCAAAGGCTTGAGCACCGGTTCAACTGATATTTCAAGCAATCAGTTACAAACTGGTGCAATCGATGATTGGTCAGATTGGTCTGATGTGGTTTTGGTGCTAGAAACCGTGACAGAAAATCTAGGGCTCAAGCAGATGATCTTTGCTTCATTAGATAAGCGAGTTCCCGCTCATATTCCTATCGGTAGCAATAGTTCAGGATTTCCAATCAGTCAAATCAGCCTTAGCCTTAAAACAGCTGATCGTATGTTCAATATGCACTACTTCATGCCGGCACACATCGTGCCATTGGTTGAAGTTGTTTTGGGTCAAGCATCTGATCGATCAATGGCAAAGAAAGTGTGTGAGTTCTTTGAAGAAACAGGCAAGAAACCAGTGTTGGTCAATCAAGACATCCCAGGATTTTTAGCCAATCGCATTCAGCATGCTTTGATGCGCGAGGCTTTGGCCTTGATCAATGATGGTATTGCAAGCCCCGAGGACGTTGATACAGCGGTGCGCTACAGCTTTGGCTTCCGGTATGCAGCCGTAGGTCCCATGACACAGAAAGAAATTTCTGGGTGGGAAGGCATGGCGATTGCTGCCAAAGAAATCTATCCAAGCCTGTCCAACAACACAGAGATATCAACTTGCTTGAATAAGATCCTGAAAGAGAAGAAGTTTGGAATCAAATCAAAAGAAGGTTTTAGAACTTGGTCTGATGCTGAGGCTGCTGAGATGAAACGTAAGTATGAAAAACGTTTAAAAGCTGCTTTTGATGTTTTAAAAATTGAACCAGATTAATTTTTTGAACTTTTAACTCTTTGAGTTTTTAACTTTAATCAGTTTGTCTCAGTGATTTGTAAAGCTGCTAATTCAGCATCTGTGAAACCAGCAGCTTTTCTAGCAGCGTAATTGAATGGGCCTCTGAGTTTAGGGGCCTCGTATTTTTCAACCAATTCTGCATAAGCCAAAATCGGATCTAAGTTCTGCTGATCGCAAAGGTAGTTGAACCAGCGATTACCGATTTCAACATGCCCTATCTCATCATTCAGAATGATTTGAAGCAAAGCAACTGCATCATGATCATGGGCTTGTGATAGTTTTTCCTGAATTGGCGGTAAAGCGTCCAAGCCACGGCTTTCCATGGTTCTAGGAACCAACGCCATTCTGGCCAAAATAGATTCCGTGGTTTTACTGACCATTTCCCATAGGCTGTTATGGGCTGGGAAGTCACCATACTTAAAACCGCTTTTTTGAAGATGGCGATTGAGTAAATCAAAGTGATAGGCCTCTTCTGCAGCAACCTTCAACCAATCTTCGTAATATTCCTTGGGCATATTCGGAAAGCGCCACACAGCATCCAAAGCCAAATTGATGGCATTGAACTCAATATGAGCCAAAGCATGAATCAAGACAGACCGACCTTCTTCAGTTGCCATGGAGCGGCGTTTGACCAAGCCGGGATTTACTAGAAGAGGTGCTGCGGGTCTTCCAGGTATATCAAAGCCAGCTTCAGTCAAAAATTGATTCGCATCGATGGTGATTGCCCCTTGTAGGTATTGCTCACGCAAAGCAATCACGGCCGCACCTTTTTCAGATGGGTCACAAAGGCTCAGTAAATGCAGGGCTTGGGTACGAAGTTCTAGCATGGGCGGGATTCAAATAAATGAATTTCAATTATCCATGAATAGCCATCTAGGGATAAAATCATTTGGACCACAACAACTATAAAAAGCCCTATTTTGACCACCTACTTAATGCTCTTAACTCAAGCACTATCCCTTTTGGGGTTTGCTTGCTACCCATCTGCCCTGACCATCATTCAGGCTGAATGGAGTTTGAGCAATTTCGAGTCTGGGTTCTTGGCCAGCAGTTTCTTCCTTGGCTATGTCATGGTGGTTCCCATTGCAACGACCCTAACCGATCGCATCGATACCCGTCAGGTGTACTTGGCAGGAGGTCTCACCGCTGGATTAGGTTTACTGGGTGTGGGATTTTTAGCCGATGGGTTTTACTCAGCCCTGTTCTTTTTGATGATTCATGGTGCAGGTGTATCTGCCATGTATATGCCTGGCTTAAAAATTATTTCTGATCGCGTGACCACTGGTGAAATCACCCGACACATTTCTTTTTACACAGCATTCTTTGGTCTTGGCACCGGTGCTTCTTATTATTTCTCTGGGGTATTGATTCGAGAGTTTTCTTGGTCATTGGCATTCATCTTGATTGCCATCGGACCCATCTGCGCTGGAGTTTTAGCTTGGCTTGGCACAAAAGCTCTTCCTGGTGAAAAAGGAATCTTTGAGATTCAAATGAATTTGAGTGATGCTTTTCCTGTGGCTCGCTGGAAAAAAATATTGGCCATGAAAGAAGCCGTTGGCTATATGCTGGGTTACAGCGCACACACGCTGGAGTTATTTGCATCGCGCGCTTGGTTAGTAGCATTCTTTACATACTGCGCATCGATTGCAGCACCTGATCAACCGTTTTTGATCAGCGCGACCTTGATCGTGGCTTTCTTGAACATCATCAGCATCCCAGCCTCAATCCTTGGCAATGAGATGGCTTTAAAGGTCGGACGACACCGCTGGGTATATTGGGTCATGATTGGTAGTGCGATCAGCGGCATCACATTGGGCTTATCGGTTGAATCTCATTGGACTGTCATCGTTGCGCTTGCTTTTATTCATTCGATGTTTGTCATGGCAGATTCTGCCACCCTAACTGCTGGCTTGGTGATCAGCGTTCCAAAAGAAATCAAAGGAACAGCGATGGGCTTGCATTCCTTGATGGGCTTTGGCGCTGGCATGGTTGGTCCTGCCATCTTCGGAGCAAGCTTGGATATCAGTCGTCATTTTGGCTATAGCGGTTGGGCAGCGGCTTACGCATCGATTGTTGTTTGGGGATTGCTGTTTATTTTCTATACTCAGTTCTCACTTTGGAAAAATAAACAGGTCACTCAATGATGAGAAAAACACACCCCAGCTTATTTCCTATTGGAAGTCAGTTACGTCACAAGAAAACTGGCGGATTTTATTTGGTGATTGGTCTAGCGAAGATTGAGGCCACTCTAGAAATGGCCTACGTTTATGAATCAATGCAGACTCATGACTATTGGGTCAGACCTCAAGCAGAAATGGAAGATGGTCGCTTTGAATTAATCAGCTGATTTCTTCAAAGAAGAAATCACAATACCTGCAACAATCATCATGAATGCCAAGCCATGAAATAACTCAGGTGGCTCACCGAGTAAAGCGGCTGACATCAGGGCGGTGAACAAAGGAATCAGATTGGCAAAAAACGCTGCCATTGCAGGACCTGCTGCATTGACCCCCAAACCCCAACAGCGATAAGCGATCAATGATGGCGCAATCGCCACGAAAATCAATAAGGCAATGGTGGAACTGGTGAACTCAAACACCACCGCATCAGCCGCCCACTCAAACCCCAAAAAAGCAGTCGACCAAAACACGCCAAACAGCACTTGCGCCAACAAGAACTCAGCCCAAGGCCACTGGCGTTCAGTACTCTTACCTGGACGACTCAACATCCAACTGTAAAAGCCCCACAAGATGGTGGCCAACAGAATATATAAGTCACCAATGACGAGTTGGATATCAAGAATCGTTGATAAATCACCACGGGTCAGAACAATCACCACGCCCAACAATGAAATCACGGCGCCCACCATTTGTTTGAACTGGGCAGCTTGTTGATAGAACATTGCACCGATGATGATCATCCACATGGGCATGCTGCCACCAATCAAAGTCACATTGATGGGTGTTGATGTTTCTAAAGATAGGTATAAAAGTGCGTTGTATGAACCGACGCCCAATAAACCGAGCCAGAGAAAACGAATCTTGTTTTGCCAAATAGGACTGTCGGATTGAAAGAGTTTCCATGCAATCGGTAGCAAGATCAGTCCAGCCAAAAGCCAACGCAAGGTGTTGAGCATGATGGGAGAAATCTCTCCAACTGCCAAACGTCCGACGATGGCATTACCCGCCCAAAGGATCGTGGGCAATACCAAATAAAAGATAACGCGGGGCGTTAGTGGACTCATTGAACAACTACCATAGGCAGAATGACTAAAGATGGCGATGCTAGCATGTCTGATCTGACAGATTGCTCATTTTGCTGCTCTTGGGTATGCTCACCCTATTAGAAGAAGGTCATCATGAATCAAGACGAACGCATCACCAATCTAGAAATCAAACTGAGCTTTTCTGAAGACATGCTAGAAGAACTGAATCAAACCGTCTTTAAGCAACAGCAACGGATTGAATTATTGGTCAAAGAAATACAAGCGCTGAAATTACAAATGGCGAGCAATATGCCTTCAGATGGCAATAACCCCCGAGACGAGATACCACCTCACTATTGATCCAAGAGATCAAAAATCAATTCTTTTGGGCCAAGCCTTCCATGGCTAAGACGTAGCCCTGGATACCAAAGCCAACCACAATGCCAGCGGCCACAGGTGAAATGTAGGAATGATGTCTGAACGCTTCGCGTGCATGCACATTTGAGATATGAACCTCAATCACAGGTAAACCACTCATGGCAGCAATCGCATCGTGCAAAGCCACTGACGTATGCGTATAAGCACCTGGATTAAATACAATGCCCTGCACCTTGCCAGCACGATGGGCCAATCCAGCTTCCTGAATCTTGTCGATCAACGGACCTTCATGATTGCTTTGTAAAAACTCAACCTCAAAGCCCAAGCGTTTAGCTGTGTCTTTGCAAAGAGTCTCCACATCCGCCAAAGTACTTGAGCCATATTTTTCCGGCTCACGGGTACCCAAGAGGTTCAAGTTAGGACCGTTAAGGACAATGATTTTTTTCATGATGATTGAAGTATAGCTCTGATAAATCGCTTATTCCAAGCACTTCTAATGGATTTTTGAGGTCTGCCTTAAGTTTGCTTTATGACTGTTTGAGACTATCTGAGCCTATTTCCAGCGCTCGCAAATGACTTCGATGGTGCCCTGCTGGCTACTCAGCATCAAATGACCGTCTTGGATGGTGGCCTGTATTTGCATACTGCGTTCAGCCCAACGGGCCAACTCTTGAGAGATATCTGAAGGGACTCGGTAAACAGATAACTTGTCCATGCGCGTGAGTTTGTTCTGAATACCCTTCCACCAAACTTCAGCAGCATGATGATAGGCATAAACCACGACCTTGTCTGATTTTGAGCATGCGCGGCTCAAAGGCTTTTCTTCGGGCTGACCAACTTCAACCCATAAACGGGTCTGTCCCGTGAAATCCTTTAGCCACACATCGGGCTCATCAGGATCAGATAAGCCAGCCCCAAAGATCAACTGACCATCACCCTGGCAAAGATCATTCAATAGATGGGCATTAAACGATAAAGCCAATAAACGCATCATCATGCGCTCATCCGTTTCGCTGGGATGTCTGGCCAACGTTAAGCTGTGGTCAGCGTAATAGGCATGGTCAATATCAGCAACTGAGAGAGTGACTTTGAAGATGGTGGATTTGATGGCCATGAATGTTCTATTTCTGTGCAATTTCGCAGGAGTCTGCGAAAATGACATTATGAAGCAATCAAACACCCCTGAAGAGTATTCGGCACCGGAAAAGCCGAGTAAATCTGAAATAAAGCGTCGTTTAGAGGCCAGGCAGTATCTTGCTGAGGAAATCAGTCAGATGCCTGATAAGTGGAAGCAAATGCCGATACCTGAACGCCTATTAGATGCTCTCAAAGAAACCCCGAATGTGAGAAGTCATGGTGGCATCAGACGCCATATTCAATATTTAGGCAAAATCATGGGTGCCATGAGCGAAGAAGAAGTGGATGGCATCAAACAAGCCTTGATCGGTATTGTGGGTGCAAAAAAAGCCAGTAAGATGAAAATCTAAATTATTGTTATTGATTGGAGACATTTATGAAAATCACCAGTTCAAGTTTTCAAGATCAGTCAGTTATTCCGGGGCAGTATGCTTTTGCAATCAAAGACCCCAACACACATATCACCTTATCAAGCAATCAAAATCCTCACTTGGCTTGGTCAGACTTTCCTAAAGAGACCCAATCATTTGCTTTGATTTGTCATGACCCTGATGTTCCAAGTAAAGGCGATGACGTGAACCAAGAAGGCAAAGTGGTTCCTGCCAGTTTGCCGCGTGTTGATTTTTATCATTGGGTGTTGGTGAATATCCCCAGCTCAGTTCAGAGCATTGCTGCCGGTAGTCATAGCAATAGCATCACAGGCAAAGGCAAATCAGCTGCACAAAGTCCAGTTGGAACACCAGGCATCAATGACTACACCGCTTGGTTCAAAGGTGATGCATCAATGGAAGGTCTTTACTTTGGTTACGATGGTCCCTGCCCTCCATGGAATGATGCCATCAAGCATCACTATGTGTTCACCGTCTACGCACTGAATACCGCTAACCTTCCTTTGAAGGGTCCATTCACAGGCGCTGAAGCATTGGCCGCAATCAAACCGCACGTCATTGCTCAAGCAAGCATCACAGGTATTTACAGCTTGAATCCAAGTGTTGCAATTTAATTGAATAATTTCTAACTGAATTCTGCAGATTTCTATTCAGCCTCGACCAACTCAGGTCGGGGCTTATTTTTTTCAGTCTGCATGGTGGCAAGAATTGCCACGCCACACAACACAACCGCCATCCCCAGTAATTGAATCACGGTGATTTTTTCACCCAAGAAAAACCAACCGAGAAATATCGTTGCAATCGGTCCCAACATACCAGCTTGAGCGGTCAATCCTGATCCAATTCGATTCACAGCAATCATCACCAAGAGCATGGGCATGAAGGTGCAGAACAAGCCATTGAATAAGCTCAATTGATAGACCTCAGCTTCTTGGGTCCATAAATGACTGGGGTTCAAAATCAATGCTTGAGCAGTGCTGAAAAATGTAGATGAGGCACTCGCATAAGCAACCAAACGAATGCTTCCGACCCGCCCCACGATTTCCCCAGCAAATATCAAATAGATGGCATAAGAAATAGCGCTCAAAAAGACCAACATGCCGCCCCAAGCAATCGATGGGCCCATGGTGTGAAGATCGTGTGAGAACACAATGATCACGCCTGCATAAGCAAGAAGCAATGCCAACCACTGTTGTTTGTGAATCTTCTTTTTCAGAAAGAGCATGGAGATCAACAAGACAATCGTTGGATTGAGATAGAGAATGATTCTTTCTAAGCCGACCGTGATGTATTGCAATCCCAAGAAATCCAAATAGCTCGACAGGTAGTAGCCCACAAAGCCAAGACCCACGATGTCGATCACATCGCGACGCGTGAGCGGGTTTTCGCGCGCAATGGCTT
>CALKUJ010000275.1 GCA_937996825.1 uncultured Polynucleobacter sp.
CTAAGAAATTGGCGCTCGAAGCCAAGGTCAACACCATTCCTGGTTACAACGATGCGATTGATACACCCGAAGCTGCTGTAGAAATTGCCAAAGGCATTGGTTATCCAGTGATGATCAAAGCATCTGCTGGTGGCGGTGGTAAAGGTTTGCGTGTTGCGTTCAACGACAAAGAAGCTTTTGAAGGTTTCTCAGCGTGCAAGAACGAAGCGCGCAATAGCTTTGGTGATGATCGTGTGTTCATTGAGAAATTCGTTGAAGAGCCACGTCATATTGAAATTCAGGTATTGGGTGATGCTCATGGCAACGCTGTTTACTTGTGGGAGCGTGAGTGCTCGATTCAGCGTCGTCACCAAAAAGTGATTGAAGAGGCGCCATCACCATTCATCAGTGATGAAACTCGCAAGGCGATGGGTGAACAAGCAGTGGCATTGGCCAAAGCTGTCAAATATCAATCTGCCGGTACAGTTGAATTTGTGGTCGGTAAAGATCAGTCTTTCTACTTCCTAGAGATGAACACTCGTTTGCAAGTTGAGCACCCTGTGACTGAATCAATCACAGGTCTTGATCTTGTCGAGCAAATGATCCGAGTGGCCGCTGGTGAAAAATTATCATTTGGTCAAAAAGACATTCAGCGCAATGGTTGGTCCATGGAATGTCGTATCAATGCGGATGATCCATACCGTAACTTCTTACCATCAACTGGTCGTTTAGTTCGCTATCAACCACCTGAAGAGGTGAATGGTGTGCGTGTGGACACAGGCGTTTACGAGGGTGGTGAGATTCCGATGTATTACGACTCCATGATCGCTAAATTGATCGTTCATGGTAAAGACCGTTTGGATGCCATCACCAAGATGCGCGCTGCTTTGAATGAGTTCGTGATTCGCGGTATTCATTCAAACATCCCATTCCAAGCTGCATTGATGCAACACCCACGTTTCATTTCTGGTGATTTCAACACGGGTTTCATCGCTGAAGAATTCCCACATGGATTCAGAGCAACTGATGTCAAAGCAGAAGATCCAAAATTAATGGATGCATTGGCGACAGCCGTGCATCGTCGTTACTTGGATCGTGCAGCAGGTATCTATGGTCAGCTTGAAGGTCACGAAGTGAAAATCCCAACTGAGTTTGTGGTGGCAGCTGGTGAGCCTGGCAAGATGAACTATGTGCCAACATCGATTCATGAGA
The DNA here is from genome assembly GCA_937996825.1 of uncultured Polynucleobacter sp. Taxonomy (GTDB): domain Bacteria; phylum Pseudomonadota; class Gammaproteobacteria; order Burkholderiales; family Burkholderiaceae; genus Polynucleobacter. The sequence goes on from CALKUJ010000275.1 coordinate 1,192, forward strand.
CGGCTCGTGGCTATGAAGTCACGGTGGCTGGTTCGGTCTACAAAATTGATTCAGACTGGAACCCTGGTCAAATCATTTACAAGGCATCAGTGAACGGACGTGAGATTGCGCTTCAGGTAGAGCGCATGGGCATGTTCTATCGCTTGCAATTTGATGGTGTCAGAGTTGATAGCATGGTGTTAACACCGCAAGCTGCTGAAATGCAAAAACTGATGCCATTCAAAGAACCACCAGATATGTCTAAGTTCTTGTTGTCACCAATGCCTGGTTTGTTGGTTGATGTGGCTGTGACCGTTGGTCAAAAAGTAGAAGCAGGCCAACGTCTTGCTGCCATTGAAGCGATGAAGATGGAAAACGTCTTGGTCGCCGCTCAAGATGGCGTCGTTGCTGCAGTGATGGCTGCCAAAGGTGAGAGCCTTGCAGTGGATCAAGAAATCCTGAGATTCGAGTGAGCCAAG
>CALKUJ010000276.1 GCA_937996825.1 uncultured Polynucleobacter sp.
ATGAAAGCCTATTAGCCAATACACAACCGGCACTTCCAGCACCAACAACTATGTAATCAAATATGGCGTGGTTGCTCATCATCAGCCTTTATGCGAGAGATATTCTTTCCAAGCCGTTTGCGCTGCGTCACTTAATCCGTCCAAAGGAACTCTCTGGGAAGATTGAATGATCATCATGGCATAGGGTTTTGCTAATGCGGCCGCTTGAGGGCAAAGCTGTAAAGCTTCACCGCGGGATGGTGACTGCTCACGCCAAAAATTAATGGCCGCCTCAAGCTCTTGAATGCTGATGAACATATTGCTTATTAATTTTTTGCCAACATGGTTTTGCGGCAGCTTTTATGGCCACAACGACACTCATAATCTTTTTTTAACTTTTTTGATTGTTTACCTTCGACAACCAAACCATAGTCATAAAAAAGCTCATCACCAGCCTTGATATCTTTTTTGGCATACAAGAATACTTTGGTGGTTTTTCCAAAATCTTCTTCTAATGCTTCGCAATTTGGCTTGCAAGAATGATTTGCCCACATCGAGGCATTGCCACCATATTTGGCATCAATGGTTGAGCCATCCTCTAAACCAAAATAGAAAGTGTGATTTGGTTGAGATGGGTCATGAGGGTGTCGTTTGACAGCCTCTTTCCAGCTGATCCTCTCGCCTGTGTATTCAATGATTTTTGTGCCCTTTGGAATATCGCGTTTTGCGAAAACGCCATTACCGTGAACCCCAGACTCACGAACCACAACTAATTTATTGCCCGCCAAATTTTTAGACATCAATGTTTCTTGCGATCAGCGCATTAGACTCAATAAAGGCGCGGCGTGGCTCAACCTCATCACCCATCAGGGTTGTGAATACTTGGTCCGCAGCAATCGCATCTTCAATTTGAACCCTCAACAACGTTCTGGTATTAGTGTCCATGGTTGTTTCCCAAAGTTGTCCTGGGTTCATTTCACCAAGACCCTTGTAGCGTTGACGACTGACGCCTCTCTCAGCTTCTGAAAGCAACCACTCCATGGCTTCGCGGAAATCTTTAACGTGCGCTTCCTTAACTGTTTTGTCTGGATCTCCGCGCTTTACTGTTGCCCCAGAGCCCAATACATTTGTTAAGGCTGCAGAAGCCTTTGCCAAAGCCTCATAATCAGCGCCATGAACAAAATCAGAGTCAATCAAAGATAGCTTTGTGTTGCCATGAACTTTTCTTGAAAGCAACAAACGATAACGCTCAGTGCGCTCGTCCTTTTGAACAATAATTTGTGGTTTTGCAATTCGCTCATGAGAGTTTGCAAAATAGCCATTTAGACCTTCTGCAGATTTAGCAGCATCCGCTTCTGTATCTAGATTCAAACGTACGCCGTTCGCAATGGCTCTTAATGCACCCTCGTCCATGGTTCTAGAAAGGCGATCAACAATACTTTGTATGGTTTGATAATCTGATGACAACTGAACCAATCGCTCGTTATCGATCAAAGAACCATCGGCCAAGGATACGCTAGCCCCTTGAAGAGCAAGATCTAATAAATAAGCATTTAATGCAACATCATCTTTGATGTACTGTTCATTCTTGCCTTGTTTGACCTTATAAAGAGGCGGCTGTGCAATATAAATATGGCCGCGCTCAATTAACTCGGGCATTTGACGATAGAAGAACGTTAACAACAGGGTTCTAATGTGGCTTCCGTCAACGTCCGCGTCGGTCATGATGATGATGCGGTGATAGCGAAGTTTGTCAGCGTTATATTCTTCCTTGCCAATGCCGGTGCCAAGCGCGGTGATTAAAGTAACAACCTCTTGGCTGCTTAACATTTTGTCAAAGCGTGCTTTTTCAACGTTAAGGATTTTTCCCTTGAGCGGCAAAATGGCTTGGAATTTTCTGTCGCGGCCCTGTTTAGCAGAGCCGCCCGCAGAGTCACCCTCGACGATGAATAATTCTGAGTTCGCTGGATCTTTTTCTTGGCAGTCAGCAAGCTTTCCAGGCAATCCAAGTCCATCCAAAAGACCCTTGCGGCGAGTCATGTCACGCGCTTTACGAGCTGCTTCTCTAGCTCTTGCAGCCTCAATAATCTTGGCGCAAATAATTTTGGCGTCTTGTGGGTTTTCTTGTAAATAGTCCGTCAATAAAGTGCTGACAATTTCTTCTACTGGGCCGCGAACTTCGCTCGATACCAATTTATCTTTTGTTTGGCTAGAAAACTTTGGCTCAGGAACCTTTACTGAAAGAACGCAAGTCAAACCTTCGCGCATATCATCGCCAGTAACCTCTACTTTGGCTTTTTTCGCTAACTCTTCTTCATCAATATATTTGTTGATGACACGTGTCATGGCGGCACGTAAACCAGTTAAGTGAGTACCACCATCGCGTTGCGGAATATTGTTGGTGAAGCACAGAACCTGTTCGTTAAACCCATCGTTCCATTGCATAGCAACTTCAGCAGTGATGGTTCCACCTAGATCCGACGGTCTTTCACCTTCAGCATAAAAAATATTGCTATGTAAAACAGTTTTGCTCTTGTTGATATATTCAACGAAACCTTTTACGCCACCTGAGAAGGCAAAGTTTTCTTCCTTGCCAGATCTCTGATCGATCAAACGAATGTGAACGCCATTATTTAGGAACGACAGCTCTCTGATTCGTTTAGAAAGAATTTCATAGTGATATTCAACATTGCCGAAAATTTCTACATCAGCCAAAAAGTGAACTTCTGTTCCACGCTTATCTGTTTCACCAATGACTTTGATTGGTGAGGTCATGCTGCCAGCGTCTTCAACTAATTCGCGATTCTGTGCAACGCCTCTTGCAAACTCCATGAAATGAACTTTGCCATCGCGCTTAACTGTTAAGCGTAACCACTTAGAAAGTGCATTCACACAACTCACACCCACGCCATGAAGACCGCCAGAAACCTTATAACTGTTTTGGTCAAACTTGCCGCCTGCGTGAAGTTCTGTCATCACGATTTCTGCTGCACTTCTCTTTGGATCGTGCTTATCGTCGTATTTGATACCAGTTGGAACGCCACGACCGTTATCAATAATAGATATTGAATTGTCTGTATGGATTGTTACGGTGATTTCTGAGCAATGGCCTGCTAAAGCTTCGTCAATTGAGTTATCAAGAACTTCAAAAACTAAGTGGTGTAAACCAGTTCCATCGGAGGTGTCTCCGATGTACATTCCTGGTCTTTTTCTTACTGCCTCTAATCCTTCTAAGATTTGAATCGAGGATGCGCCATACTGCTCTGGTGTTTTTGCTTCAACAGTCATTGATTATTCTTTTCTAGTAACTCTATTAAATGCGCATTGGCATGACAACGTATTTGAAACCTTCTTGTTCTGGAAGGGTGATCACTGCACTGCTGTTGGAATCACCCAAACAAATTTGTACTGATTCACTTTTTAAGTTTGCTAAAACATCTAACAAATAAGATACGTTGAAGCCGATATCAATTTTGTCCCCGCTGTATTCTGTTTCAATATCTTCTTGCGCTTCTTCTTGTTCAGCATTCGTTGATTGAATGGTTAAACAGTTTTCAGAAAGAATGCAACGAACACCTTTGAACTTGTCTGTTGTAAGAATGGCTGCTCTTTGTAGGGATGCCTGTAATGCATCGCGATTAACCACCAACTTATTATTTTGACCTTTTGGAATCACTCTTTGGAAGTCAGGGAATTTACCTTCAACAAGCTTGGATAAAAGTTCAACATCACCAAAATTAAATTTGACTTGATTGCTTGCCAAAGAAATAACCACTGGATCTTCTGAGTCTTCCAATAAATGTTGTAACTCAAGAATAGTTTTACGCGGAATGATCACTTCTTGTTTTTGACCATTACCTGATGGCGATTTATCAAGATCAACATGACTGTAGGCCAAACGATGGCCGTCAGTTGCTACTGCAATGATTCTTTGACCTTCTAAAACAAACAACATGCCATTCAAATAGTAACGAATGTCTTGTTGTGCCATCGCAAAGTGAACTTGACTAATTAACTGCTTTAATGTTTTTTGAGACATTTCCCAGCTGGCTGAAATATCTGCAGATTCAGACATGATTGGAAACTCATTCGCGGCTAATGTTTGAAGTGTGAAACGACTCTTACCGCTTTGAACAACCATCTTGCTATCTTTCAAAGACAAAGTCATTGAACCCTCTGGAAGAGCACGCAAAATGTCGACTAATTTTCTAGCACCAACTGTTGTGCTGACGTTCTCTGATCCAACACCGAAATCAGCATGAGTTGTGATTTGAATTTCAATGTCTGTGGAGATCAAAGAAACTGATGATCCATTTTTCTTGAATAACAAATTGGCTAGGATTGGCAGCGTGTGACGACGCTCAACAATACCGCTCACAAGTTGAAGTGGCTTTAGCAATTTGTCTCTAGTTGTACTGACCAGTTCCATGGTTCTTATTCCTGTATTTATTTATATGTATATATATTTATAGTAGTAGTTAATAAAGCAACAAAATTCTGTGGATAACTAAAAATTCATTTATTAATCAGTATTTTACCTTCAATAAATACCTGTGGATATGTTTTGTATAAGCTTTGAATAAGATTTAATAACTTTCTTCTTTCCTTGTGTTTGGTCTACTTATTCACAATCTATCAACAATCCATTCACATAGTTATACCCATACTTATACAGCAATTATCCACAAGGTTTTCCACAAGCAAAAATCAATTTTTTAGAGACTGTTCTAAGACATGTAATTCATGATTTAGTTGATTGTCTCTAGATCTCTCTTCAGTGACTTTTCTAACCGCATGTAGCACTGTTGTGTGATCCCTGCCACCAAATAATTCACCTATTTCTGGAAGACTTTTTTGAGTCAGTTCCTTAGCAATATACATGGCAATTTGTCTTGGTCTTGCAATATTAGCAGGACGCTTTTTGGAGTACATATCAGCCACTTTTATGTTGTAAAAATCAGCGACTGTTTTTTGAATGTTCTCAACAGAAATTTGACGGTTTTGTACTGAAAGCAAGTCCTTAAGAGCCTCTCTGGCAACCTCGATCGTGATCTCTTTTCCATGAAAACGAACATAGGCCAAAATTTTTCTTAAAGCGCCTTCGAGCTCTCGAACGTTAGAGCGAAGATGTTTGGCAACAAAGAAAGCGACATCCTCAGTCAGTGGCAAGCCTTCTGCCAAGGCCTTTTTCATCAAAATGGCTACACGCATCTCAAGCTCTGGCGGCTCAATGGCGACTGTTAAGCCAGAATCAAACCTTGAAATTAAGCGATCATCAATACCTGAAATTTCTTTTGGATACGTGTCGCTGGTCATAATCACTTGTGACTTATTCGCAGTGAGAGCTTCAAACGCATAAAAGAACTCTTCCTGTGAGCGAGGCTTGCCCGCGAAAAACTGAATGTCATCAATTAGAAGCAAGTCCAAGGAGTGGTAATACTGCTTGAATTTATCAAAAGACTTTTGTTGATAGGCTTTGACCACATCAGACACATACTGTTCTGCGTGAATGTATCTGATTTTTGCTTTGGGCTTTTCTTGCAATAAGTGGTTGCCAATAGCATGAATCAAATGAGTTTTACCAAGGCCAACCCCGCCGTATAAGTACATTGGGTTATAGGACGAGCCAGGGTTGTTAGCCACCTGAATGGCGGCGGCACGGGCAAGTTGATTGGCCTTACCCGTAACAAAACTATCGAAAGTAAGCCCTGGGTTTAGGCGTGAGCGACCATCAATACCAATGCTTGGAAGTTCGCTGGATTCTTCAATACCCGCACCCGGAAAACCGGCCGAAGAGTTGGCTTGTCCAAGATCTTCGCTAATAAATTCTGACTGCTGTTCTTCGGTGTTGAGAAGCTTTACTTTTGGATCTAACACCCAATCAAGCACAATCGGCGCTCCAAAATGTGCTTGCGCCAACTCGATAAATCTTTGATTAAATTGATTTTTTGCCCAATCCAGCTTAAATCTATTCGGCGCTGCTAAGGAAAGGGTCAAGCTTTCTTGGTCAAAAGAAAGCGGAAAAAGAGGCTTGATCCATGTTTTAAACTGTTGAGCGGATAGCTCTTTAGAAAAAGAATCTGCTACAAACGCCCAAAATGTCTCAAGGTTTGAATTTGCTATTAACGAGGAATTTGTCAGGGTATTTGTATTCACGGGGCAATTGTAGATGCTGTTAAAAGTTATCCACAAAGGATAAGTCGGTGGATAAGCTGTGGATAACTTGTTGATAACATAAAAAATTTAGCAAAAACAACAAGATAAATGCCAAAATAAAAAAATACACTGTAAATAGCTATTGACGATGTTAGGGAAAAAAGCGAGAATCTAAGGTTCGCTAGGAAATAATTATGAAACGTACATATCAACCATCAGTAACCCGTCGTAAACGCACCCACGGTTTTCGTGTTCGCATGAAAACAAAAGGTGGTCGCCATGTTTTGAATGCGCGCCGTGCCAAGGGTCGTAAGCGCCTCGCTGTTTAAACAACAGCAAGAAAAAGATAGAAAAGCGAGCAATCAAGTGGCTCGCTCTTTTTCCCTTTCCGATGCCAATTTGATTAGATCAATATTGGCTCAAAAACCAAGTAATACCAAACACATAGCCATTCACACCCTTGCTGGTGGGTCAGGCATTGCATTGACCGTTCCCAAGAAGTTAGCCAAGAGAGCCATTGATCGAAATCGAATCAAGCGCTTGATGAGAGAGTCTTATCGTCAAAATCTTCTTAACTTAGAGGGTCAGTTGGTGGTGTTGAGGTTACGAAAAAAAATTGGTGAACTTAGTTCTGGAAGGCTAAGAGAACAAGAAAGACGCCAGATTAAAGAGCAATTGTTTAATCAGGCGATTCCAAGCAAATGATTGCGAGCTTCTTAAAAGGACTCATCAGGCTTTACCAGCTGTTGCTAAGCCCTTTTTGGGGAGCGCAATGCCGTTTTCACCCAACCTGCTCTTGCTACGCCATGGAAGCTTTAGATAAGCATGGCGCAATCAAGGGAACTTGGCTGGCAATGTACAGAATATTTAGATGTAATCCCTGGGCCGATGGCGGTCTAGACCCGGTACCAGAAAAGAACGCAAAGAAGTAACAATCTAACACTACAATTCCTGCTTACGCTATTTAATACAGAAAAAATAATGGACATCAGAAAAACCTTACTTTGGGCAATTTTTACAATATCAGCAATTTTGTTGTTCGATGCATGGCAACAACATAGCGGTCAGGGCTCATTCTTTTCTCAGCCAAAAGTTGAAGCACAACAAGCGAATGTTGCCAAAGATGCGACTTCAACAAACGCGCCTAAAAATGATTTGCCTAGAGCTACAGCTTCTAATTCTGTTCCAGCAACTGCACCAACATTGTTTGTGCCAAGCAAAACTGGCGAAATCATCACTTTAAAAAATGATGTCATTACTTTAGAAATTGATACGCTTGGTGGCGTGATCAGTCGAGCACAATTAACAAAGCATCTGGAAGAAGATAAGACCGGAGTTTTAATTTTTGACCGCAGCAAGGCGCGCCAATACTATGCACGTACAGGCTTGGTTTCAGCATCGGGCGTTGAGTTACCTAATCACACACAGATTTTTTCAGCTAGTAAAAATGCATCAGGCAATGCAGTTACTTTGGTAGCCGAGAAGAATGGTATCCGTTTAGAAAAAGTGCTTACCTTAGAGAATGGTTCATACGTTGTCGAGGCAAAGCACACAGTTAAAAATTTAAGCAATCCAGCGGCAGATCTAACACTGTATGCAGAATTGGTTCGCGATAACGGCAAGCTAGAAGAGAGCATGTTCTACGCAACCTTCACAGGACCAGCCCTTTACACAGATGCAGAAAAATTCCAAAAAATTGAATTTTCTGAAATCGAAAAAAATAAAGCAAAGCTTCCTGGGACCCAACAGAAAGACAGTCCAACATGGATTGCCATGGTTCAACATTATTTCGCATCCGCTTGGATCCCATCTAATAATTTCCAAAAAGATTTATATGTTGGAAAGTTGGAAAACAATCAATTCAGAATTGGTGTTCAATCTAAATTAGAAGCGCTGGCCGTGGGTCAAGAGAAAACAGACACGCTTAAATTGTTTGTTGGTCCTCAAGAAGAACAGGTGCTAGAAAAGATTGCTCCGGGACTAGAGTTGGTCAAAGACTACGGATGGTTCACTATTTTGGCCAAACCAATTTTCTGGTTGCTTGAAAAGATTCATGCAATGGTGAATAACTGGGGCTGGTCAATCATTCTTTTAACAATGTTGATCAAATTAGTTTTCTTCCCTCTTTCAGCGGCAAGCTATAAATCAATGGCACGCATGAAGTTGGTGCAGCCCCGAGTATTGGAATTAAAAGAGCGCTACAAAGGTGAGCCACAAAAACTCAATCAAGCCATGATGGAGATGTACCGCAAAGAAAAAATTAATCCTTTGGGCGGGTGCTTCCCAGTATTGATTCAGATCCCAGTTTTCATTGCCTTGTATTGGGTCTTATTGTCTTCTGTGGAGATGAGAGGGGCTCCTTGGTTGGGCTGGATTCAAGACTTGTCAAAACCAGATACATTGTTTGGTGTTTGGTTTGGTGCGCCAATTGGATTGTTGCCAATCTTGATGGCTGTTTCTATGTTCATTCAGACAAAGTTAAATCCAACACCACCGGATCCGCTACAAGCAAAACTCATGATGTTCATGCCGATCGCTTTTTCAGTGATGTTCTTCTTCTTCCCATCAGGTTTGGTTTTGTATTGGGTGGTGAACAATATCTTGTCAATCGCGCAACAGTGGCAAATCAATAAAATTTATGGCGAGGCGAAAAAACCCGCTTAAGTATGATTCATGAGCGCGAACCAATCATTGCTTTAGCCACGGCTAATGGTCGCGCCAGTGTTGGAATAATTCGTTTATCCGGATCAGGGGTCTTGCAGATTAGCAAGACCCTTTGTCTTAAAGAGTTGACGCCAAGACACGCAACCCTGGTTCAGTTCAATGATGCCTCGGGTGAATTGATTGACGAAGGTTTGGCCATTGCCTTTCCAGCCCCAAATTCTTATACAGGCGAAGATGTTCTTGAGCTGCAGTGCCATGGCAGCACCCCCGCTCTTAATCTACTGTTAGATCATTGTCTGCAGCTGGGAAAAAGTATTGGTCTACGATTGGCTCGACCAGGGGAATTCACAGAGAGAGCTTTTCTGAATGGAAAAATGGATTTGGCTCAGGCTGAGGCCGTGGCTGATTTGATTGATGCAAGTAGTGCCTTGGCTGCTAAGGGTGCAGCAAAATCTTTAAAGGGCGACTTCTCCAAAAAGATTGATGTATTTTTAAATGCGTTGATTGAGATTAGGGCATTGACTGAGGCAACTTTGGATTTTCCCGAAGAAGAAATTGATTTTATTGAGCAGCACGATGTGTTTAATCGATTAGAGAAAATTCTGACGAACATTCAAGAAGTAAAAAAAGCCGCTCAGCAAGGCTCGATCATTCGTGATGGCTTGACGGTCGTTTTAGTTGGGCAGCCAAACGTTGGCAAAAGTTCTTTGATGAATGCCCTCGCTGGCGAGGACATTGCGATTGTGACCGACGTTGCTGGTACAACTCGTGATCGACTTAAAGAAACTATACAGCTTGATGGTGTTCCGCTGCACATCATTGACACGGCCGGCTTGAGAGAAACCCAAGACAGTGTTGAACAAATTGGTATTGAAAGAACTTGGCAAGCAATTGAGCAAGCGGACTTGGTTCTGCATTTGATGGACCTCACCCAAGGCTCTCAAATATCCTCAGAAGATCAAGATTTAATCAACCGAATCAAACTTAAAACGGCTAAAAATGTTCCAATAAAAATTGTGTGGAACAAGCTGGATCAATTGCCAAAACACAAGCTTGATTTTCAAGATCAATTGTTTGTCTCCGCCAAAACTGGTCAGGGCCTGGATGTTTTAAAAGCTGAATTGTTAAAGGTTGCTGGATGGCAGCCTGAATCAGAGGGCGGCATCTTGGCGAGAAAAAGGCACGTCGAAGCACTTTTAAATGCTGAGCAGTTGATTAAGAATGCTTTGGTTTTATTAAAGTCACAAACCTCGTCCATTGAGTTGGCTGCAGAAGAAATGAGACTTGCTCAAGATGAGCTCTCGACCATCACCGGTCAATTTTTGCCAGATGATTTATTGGGAAAAATCTTTAGCACCTTTTGTATTGGTAAATAAGACTTGGCCATGCAGTTCGATCAAATTGTTTTGGCCGGTGGCGGTAATCGTTGTTGGTGGCAAGCAGGTTTTTGGAATGTTCTGAACGAAGCGATTCCCCAGCGCCCCACAAAAATAGTAGCGGTCAGTGCTGGTGCTGCAACTGCTTGTTTGTTTTCAGCACGACCGGGTGATGAAGGTTCTCAGTGGGGCCTTGATTACTACGCAAAAGCTTTGGCTGATGTTTCAAGCAATGTGGAATGGAAAAATCTTTTCTCAAGTAAGCCACTTTTTCCACACTATCGTTTGTACAGAGCGGCCCTCGAAAATATTTTGGGAGATGGCTTTGGACGGATTCAGGAAGGCCCAGAGATTTTGATTGGCTTGGCCAAGACCCCAAGTTATTTGAGCCCAAAAATTTCAGTCGCTATGGGTCTTTTGGCATATGAGCTTGAAAAGAAATTTCAGAGACCACTTCATCCCCAATCTGGCAGGCGCTTAGGTTTCTCAAGGGTATTTGTTTCATCAAAATCATGTGCCAACATCAATGAGCTGATAGAGGCAATCTTGCAGTCATCTTGCACACCGCCATTTACCCCGGTGATGTATCGAGATGGTCAGGCCATTTTGGATGGGGGTTTGATTGATAACGTCCCGATTGACGGGCTGACCCCAGCGATTCCGGGTGAAAAAAATCAAGAAGCCCTTGTTTTGTTGACCAGAAGATATGAGTTACCAAATCCATTCATTCAAGTGCTGCCGGGTCTCAGGCTGACATACATTCAGCCAAGCCAAAAGGTGCCCATCTCAAGTTGGGATTACTCAAGACATGATCTGATGCCAAAGGCCTATGAGCTTGGAAAAGGCGATGCCAGGCAGGCCATTAATAATGGCATTTTTGTCAAATCGGGGTCAGACTCGGGCGGGGCGGCCAAGGGTCAATAAGCCCACAAAGTGGTATTCTTATGCTATTCCAATTTAACTAACTTACTATGAACCAACCAACGATGAAGGGCGTGGCCACCCTTAATGTGCCATCTTATGTTAAACATCAGAAGTTGATTGACTGGGTGGCCGAAATTGCTGCTTTGACAATGCCTGACAATGTTTACTGGTGTGATGGTAGTGAAGAAGAATACGACCGCTTATGCGCTCAAATGGTTGAAGCCGGAACGCTAAAAAAGCTAAATCCAGCAAAAAGAAAAAACTCTTATCTAGCGTGTTCAGACCCAAGCGATGTGGCAAGGGTTGAGGACAGAACTTACATTTGTTCAAAAAATAAAGAAGATGCGGGCCCAACCAATAATTGGATGGATCCAGCTGAAATGCGCACGACGCTTCAGCCGTTATTCACTGGTTGCATGAAAGGCAGAACGATGTATGTTGTGCCTTTTTCAATGGGGCCTCTAGGATCTCCGATTGCTCATATTGGTGTTGAGTTATCAGACAGTCCGTACGTCGCAATCAATATGCGCATCATGACGCGCATGGGTAAAGGCGTTTTTGATGTTTTGGGCACTAACGGTGATTTTGTTCCTTGCGTTCACACGGTTGGTAAGCCACTGCAGGCAGGTGAAAAAGATGTGTCTTGGCCGTGCAACAGCACCAAGTACATCGTGCACTACCCAGAAACTCGTGAAATTTGGTCTTTTGGTTCAGGTTACGGCGGCAATGCATTGTTAGGCAAGAAGTGCTTCGCCTTAAGAATTGCTTCAACCATGGGTCGTGACCAAAACTGGTTGGCTGAACACATGTTGATTTTGGGTGTTACATCACCTGAAGGTAAGAAATACCACGTTGCTGCGGCTTTCCCATCTGCTTGCGGCAAAACCAATTTTGCGATGTTGATTCCACCTCAAGGTTATCAAGGTTGGAAAGTAACTACCATCGGTGACGATATTGCTTGGATCAAACCACGTAAAGATCCTGTGACAGGAAAAACACGTTTGTTTGCAATTAATCCAGAGGCTGGTTACTTCGGTGTCGCCCCAGGTACAAACACATTGACTAACGCTAATTGCATGGCGTCTTTGAATGAGAACGTTATTTTCACAAACGTTGCGCTAACAGACGATGGTGATGTTTGGTGGGAAGGCATGACTGACAAGGCTCCTGATCACCTCATTGATTGGCAAGGTAAAGACTGGACTCCTGCAGATGGTGCAGCAGGAAGAAAAGCTTCACATCCAAATGCTAGATTCACAGTTGCAGCAACTAACAATCCAGTGATTGACCCAGAGTGGAACAATCCTGATGGCGTTGCAATTGATGCATTCATCTTTGGTGGTCGTCGTTCAACAACGGTGCCATTGGTTACAGAAGCGCGCAACTGGGTTGAAGGTGTTTACATGGCATCAACGATGGGCTCTGAAACAACAGCCGCAGCTGCTGGTCAGCAAGGTGTTGTGCGCCGTGACCCATTTGCGATGTTGCCTTTCGCTGGATACAACATGAGCGATTATTTCCAACATTGGTTGAACATGGGTAAAAAGCTTGAAGCAGAAGGTGCTAAGTTGCCAAGCATTTACTGTGTTAACTGGTTCCGTAAGAACGAAGCTGGCAAGTTTGTATGGCCAGGATACGGTGAGAATATGCGCGTTTTAGCTTGGATGCTTGAGCGCATTGAAGGCAAAGCAAAGGGCCAAGAAAACATTTTTGGTACAACTCCTTCTCACAAAGACATCAATTGGTCAGGCCTTGAGTTCAGTGAAGACCAGTTCAATCAGGTAACCTCGATTGATAAAGCTGCATGGCAAGAGGAAATGAAATTGCATGATCAGTTGTTTGAACAACTGTCATACCATTTGCCAAAAGAATTGGTTGAAACAAAGCAGGCTCTAGAAAAGCGTTTGGCCAGCTAATTCTTCTAGTAGAAAACAAACAGCCCCTTGTTTGAGATATTCAAGCAAGGGGCTTTTTAATTACAGCTTAATTCGTCAGGCTAAATGATTGCTCAGCTAAGAGCTAAATCAGTTAGCACGCTTTGGAATCATATTGGCTGGATTAATGTGGGTGCCAGCTCTCATCACTTCATAGTGAAGATGTGGGCCTGTAGATCTTCCAGTGTTGCCAACCTTAGCAATCATGTCACCGCGTTTAACGGTTTGACCAACTCTTACTAATAGTTGGCTTGCATGTGCATAGCGTGTTTTAAAGCCTTCTGCATGGTTGATTTCAACCACATTGCCGTATTGTGAATCCCAACCAGAGCGGCTCACAACGCCGCCCGCAGAGGCAAGAATTGGAGTACCAACAGGCGCAGAAAAGTCCAAGCCCTCGTGTTTTGCCATGGTGTGCAAGAAAGGGTCTAATCTCAAGCCAAAGCCACTGCTCAAGCTGTAGTTATCTTTAACGGGGATGCCTGTTGGCAAGCTATTCAACCAAGTGAGCTGCTTTTCCCAAAGGGCATTGATTTCAGAAACACTCTTTTTGAATTCCGTCATGTCTTGAAGCGAACTATCAAGGGCGTCGATCAAGCGAACATCCTTTTGGATCTTCATTTCTGGAAGCTTGTGAGGGCCGCCCTTGCCATTGCCGCCAGGAATTTGGGACTTAACCGCGCTTGGCGTGGCCATCTCCATGAAGCGATCTTTTAACTTTTGAATTTGAATAATTTCATCAGAGGTCGTTTGAAGCTTTTCTTGAATTGCTTGAAGACGCTCTTTGTATGTCTGTTCAATTTGATCTTGTTCTGCTTGAGTCAAAACGCCACCCATCGCTCTGGCTAAATCTGGTCTAGCTTCAATTGCAATTCTCAAGCCAACAACATGCAAAATACCGCCCGCAGCAACTAGCAATGCTGCGAGAATGCCAACCGCAATTGAAACGGTTCTCAAGGTAATCGATATTTTTCTTACCCGGCCCGTTGGACCGGAAACCCACATTAACTGCATAAATCTTGCTCAATTTGATCAGACATGCATTATAAAGGCTCCCATGAATATGCCAACACCTTCCCAAACCTATGAAGCCATTGTGATTGGCGGGGGCATTGCCGGTACCGCAATAATAAAATCTTTAAAAAACAATAACTTAAATAATTTTTTAGTGATTGATTCGGGAAATCTGCCAGCTCAAGGTACCAGTGGGCATGACGGCGCGCTTTGCCACCCATATATCGGTCGGGGCGCATCTCGACTTCAGCGCTTGAGCATGATTGCCTTCAATGAAGCGAAGCAAGTTTGGGCAAATTATTGGTCTGGTTGTGGTGTTTTACATTTAGCCAGAAACGCAGAAAATCATGATAAAAACTTAATGAGTGAGCGACTACTTACCCAGGGCTTCAGCTTTCAAAATGCTCAAGTAGTTTCTGCTGATGAAGCCAGGATTCTGTGCGGCGTACCATTGGCGGGCACATTTTTTCCAGAAGGCGGTTGGGTAGATCTCAAGCAAATCTGTCGCGATCTTTTTTCTGAGCTTTCAGACCAGCAGGTCAGGATGTCATCCACAGTTGCAAAAATTGCATATCGTGACAAACATTGGTTCGTTTATGACAAAGCCCAAAAACTCCTTGGGGTGGCTCCTAGATTATTTTTAGCCAGTGGCTTGGGGGTTAAATCATTGGCAGCATCCACAGCGATTGATTTACCTTTAAAACCTGTTCGAGGACAGCTGTCGACTTTTAAGTATAAAAAAGAGAGTTCTTGGGCTAAAAGCAGACCAAGTGTTGCGCTTTCAGGTAAAGCGTATTGTTTGCCACCTGTTGAGTTAAAAGATGGGTCTTATCGCTGGATGGTTGGATCAAGCTACGATGAGAATGAAGAAGATTTAAATGTCTGGCAAAAAAGCCATGAAGAAAATTTGAGTCTGATTCAGGAAATGCTGGGCAATGAATGTGACCCTTTGGAAATAGAGCCAGTAGATGCATTTGTTGGCATACGATGCGTGGCCAATGATCGTCTGCCAATCATGGGTCCGGTCAGAGGGTATCCAGGTTTGTACATATTGACCTCTTTGGGGTCAAGAGGAGTCATGTGGTCGGCCCTCGCCCACCAGATGTTCACGGAACACCTGGCAGAAGAGATGCGTCATTCAGCTTTTTTAGATGCGCGTTTTTTTGCAGGCGCCCGTTTGGCTGGCTTAGGTTTATCAGACGATTTGGTTTCTGCTTTGCTTCCCGCACGTTTTTTAGCGGGAGCCTCAAATTCAAAACCGATTTTGCCGTCAGCTTGACGAGCTAAGTATGCTTTGAAGCCACGCCCAGTCCTAGAGGATTTGAAGTTGGTCAATAAATCAGTTTTGCCCTCATTCAAAAGCTTGGAAACTTGCTCTTGAGAAATCTCTTGTTGCAAGACAACTTTGCCGGTAGAAAAGTCACAGGATTTATTTGCGCCAACACTTCGTTCGCAGAGATACTTCATGCCATGTTCATACACAGCACCTGAACATTTGGGGCAAGCCCCTAAAGAGGCTTGACCAGTGAAGTCAACTTCTTCATTGCTGTCCTCATCGCTGTTGCCGAAATCAAACTCTAGCTTGTAGCCTGCATTTGGATAGTCTTTGTCGTCTTCTGGAATAGAAACTAATTTAATGATAGCGGCAAAGGGGCGCCCCATTTTGCTTCTGAAGCCTTGGAGCGGACCAATCTCTTTATTCTTAATGAACTCTTCAGCTTCGTGATATTCAAAAGCACGACCGCCAGGAATTTTGCTAATAGAAAAGCCGCACTTTTCACAAGCAAAGCGACGATAGTTTTCTTTTACCAAGCCACCGCAATGAGGGCAAGGTGTTTTTAGATCAGCATAGTCGCCTGGAATCGTATCGCTGTCATATTCTTTGGCACGTTTAACAATTCGCTGAGTGATTTGCGCAATTTCTTGCATGAAAGTATTGCGATCAATCTGACCTTTTTCCATCAAAGCAAGTTTGTGTTCCCAGTTGCCCGTTAATTCTGGACGTGTTAATTCTTCAACCCCTAAACCGCGCAACAAAGTCATCAACTGAAAAGCTTTAGCGGTCGGAATAATTTCTCGTGCTTCACGCACCATGTACTTTTCGAAAAGCAAACCTTCAATGATCGCGGCTCTGGTTGCAGGTGTGCCTAGACCTTTCTCAGACATCGCTTCTCTATAGTCTTCGTCATCAATGAGTTTGCCGGCACCTTCCATGGCAGACAAGAGCGTCGCCTCGGTGTAGCGCGCAGGAGGTTTGGTCTTCAATGGAATAGGTTTGACAGACTCTGTCTGAACCTTTTCATTCTCACCAACCACCACTAGTTCTTTGTCATCCTGTGATGATTTTCCATAAACCGCTAACCAACCCGGGTTGATCAAAATCTTGCCATCTGTTTTGAATAGGTGGCCATTGACTTCTGTGATTCGAGTGGTGACTTTGAATTCGGCTGATGGGAAAAATATCGCCATGAAGCGACGAACCACCAAGTCATAAAGTTTTTGTTCTGGTTCGGAAAGATTTTTTGGGGCTTGAAGTGTTGGGATGATCGCAAAGTGATCAGAAATTTTGCTGTTATCAAAAATCTTTTTATTAGGCTTTACCCAAGAGTTATTCAAAATTTGCGCTGCATGAGGGTAGTAGTTATCAGAACTTTCCGCCAACATTTCTAAGGTGCTAGTGACGGTTGGTAAATAGTCTTCTGGAAGTGCGCGCGAATCAGTTCTTGGGTATGTAAGAACTTTGTGTCTTTCATACAGGGCCTGAGCTAAGCCCAAAGTATTTTTAGCGGAGAAACCAAATCTAGCATTTGCCTCACGCTGCAAGCTGGTTAAATCAAAAAGTTGAGGTGCAGCTTGAGAGCTTGGCTTTGACTCTTCAGTGACCTTGCCAGTTTTATCGTGGCATGCAGCAACGATGCTTGCAGCAGCGGCCTCACTCCATAGGCGGCTGTCCTTTTTCTCAGGATCGGCATTGGCATCTTTAGAATCTTTTTTAAATTTAGGGTCAAACCATTTGCCCTGATAAATACCGGCGGCACAAATGAATTCGGCGGTGACTTCCCAATAATCACGAGAGACAAATTTTCTGATCAGCTCTTCTCTTTCAACCACGATGGAAAGAGTTGGTGTTTGCACGCGCCCTACAGTGGTTAAGAAGAAGCCACCACTTTTACTATTAAAGGCAGTCATGGCACGCGTGCCATTAATACCAATTAACCAATCAGACTCTGAGCGACAGCGAGCTGCATTGGCAAGATTGAGAAGTTCTTCATCACTGCGTAACTTACTAAAACCATCTTTGATCGCTTGAGGCGTCATTGATTGAAGCCATAAGCGCTCAACTTTTTGAGTGGCTTTGGTGTGTTGTGCAATCAAGCGGAAAATTAGTTCGCCCTCACGCCCCGCGTCACATGCATTGATCAGGCGATTGATATCTTTGCGCTTGATGAGTTTTTGTAAAACTTTTAAACGAGCTTCAGTTTTAGCGATTGGGCGAAGGTCAAAGTGAGGGGGAATGACTGGCAAGTTTGTAAAGGACCATTTGCCTCTTTTAACTTCATACGCATCAGGAGCTGCTATTTCAAGAAGGTGTCCAACGGCAGAAGAAACGACAAATTGATCACTTTCAAAGTAATCCTCATGTTTTGTGAAACCGCCTAGAGCGCGAGCAATGTCTGCCGCAACCGATGGTTTTTCGGCAATGATTAAGGCCTTAAAAGGTCCAGTTTGAGCAGTTGTTTTTGCCACGTGACAGCTTCCCCAATGGGTCTAATTAAATGAATTTCCTTTTTTCATTATTAACCGATAAATGGCAAAGAAGGAAATAATTAAGAAAACCCATTTCCGTGACCGGCTATTAGTCATTGATTTATATGACTTATTTTTGAAAAAACCTCAGTTCTTCAAAGATGTCTGCAGGACTACCCACCAATTTAGCCCCTTCTTTGATGAGCTGGTGGCACCCCATGGCTTGAGCTTGATGAATTGAATGAGGGATTGCAAACACCTCGCGCCCTAGGTCATTGGCGTATTTTGCAGTTGTTAATGAGCCTGATTGAACTGCTGCCTCAACAACCAATATCCCTAGTGAAAGGGCGGCAATTAGGCGATTCCTTTGCCTAAAGAAGTGCGGTTTGATGATGGTACCGGGGGGATACTCTGAAATTAACAGACCCTGACGAGCAATGATTTGAAATAGGGGCTGGTTCTTGCTGGGATAGCAACGATCTAGACCGGTTCCGCAAACGGCAATGGTTGATACCAATGGCTTGCCTTGCAGAGCGCCCGTATGAGCGGCCGAGTCTATCCCTTTGGCCAAGCCCGAGACGACCACGAAGCCTTGATGAACTACCGCTTTTGCAAAATAGGTGGCTGTTGTCATACCCTCTTTGGACGCTTGACGAGAGCCAACGATGCCAAGGCCAGGGATTTTCAATGCCTCAAGATTTCCCAAGCAGTAAATTTCTTTGGGGGCATCAGGCAAATCTAGCAATCTCCTTGGATAATAGGGGTGTGACTGTTTAACAGTGATAATTGAGTTCATAGACAAGAAGTCTATGAATTAAGATTGTTTGAACTATCAGATAACCATGAACTTATTTGTAAGAATTTTCTGAAAATGGCTGCTTTACCAATTCTTTGTTACCCAGACCCTCGTTTACACACGGTTGCAAAACCGGTTGTGGCGGTGAATGATGCTGTTCGTCAGTTGGTTGCTGATATGGCTCAAACCATGTATGAAGCACCTGGTATTGGATTGGCAGCTACACAGGTGAATGTTCATCAGCAGGTGATTGTGATTGACTTGTCTGATGAGAGAGATCAGCTGCAGGTGTTCATCAATCCAGAAATTATTTGGAGCAGCGAAGAAAAGAAAGTTTGGCAGGAGGGATGTTTGTCGGTGCCAGATTTTTTTGATGAAGTTCTGCGCCCATCAGAAGTAAAAGTTCGAGCGCTCAATTTAGACGGCAAGCCATTTGAAATACATGCTGATGGATTGTTGGCAGTTTGTATCCAACATGAAATGGACCACCTCAAGGGCAAGGTGTTTGTTGAGTACTTGTCATCATTAAAGCGCATGAGAATTGCCGGCAAACTGAAAAAGAAATCAAAAGCAGGCGCGCTCTGATGTTGAAGGTTGTGTTTGCAGGAACCCCTGAATTTGCCAAAGTTGCACTAGAAGCGATTGTTCATGCAGGGCATGAAGTGGTGATGGTCATGACTCAGCCTGACAGACCCGCTGGTCGAGGAATGCAATTGCAGGCCAGTCCAGTCAAGCAGTTTGCTTTAGAAAAACATATTCCTGTGATGCAACCAACTTCACTCAAAGTAAACGGAGCCTATGGTGATGAAGCTCGAGAGGCTTTGACAAGTTTGCAAAGTTTAGATTTTGATGTGATGGTGGTTGCTGCTTATGGTTTGATTCTGCCCCAAGAGATTTTTGACATTGCAGAGCGAGATGGCCGAGCAGGTTGTTTGAATATTCACGCCTCCTTGTTGCCGCGCTGGCGTGGAGCTGCACCTATTCATAGAGCGATTGAGGCTGGTGATCTTGAGACCGGTATTGCGATCATGCAAATGGATTTGGGTTTGGATACCGGCGCAGTGATTGCCATGAACAAAATGCCAATTGCTGCTAATGAGACAACTGCAACACTTCATGACGCATTGGCACAGATGGGCGCCAAGATGATTGTGGAAAGCTTGAATCAATTTGCGCAAGAACGACGGTTGCAGTCTGTGCCTCAAGCAGATGTAGGCATCACCTACGCGCACAAGATCATGAAGGATGAGGCAAAGATTGATTGGCAAAAAGATGCCAAAGTAATAGATTTAAAAATCAGGGCATTCAATCCTTTTCCGGGTGCAACTTTGCTTGATGGTGATTCCGTCATCAAAGTTTGGCGCAGTTCATTGATTGATGACCGCTTGCAAAGCAAGCCAGGAACAATCATTGATATCTCTGAAGGCGGTGTGCAGGTAGCTGGCGGAAAAGGTAGTCTTTTATTGACTGAGTTACAAAAGGCTGGCGGTAAAAAGACGTCAGCGTCACAGCTGGCCCAGTCTCTTGGCTGGAAACCAGGCCAAGTGCTGAATTAACAACCCCAAGCGATAATCAACAATTAAGAGGGTTATGCTAGTGAAGTGTATTAATTTTAGAATTTCGAAATCTGTTTTCAAGAAGGATTTTAAAGATGTTTAATTGGTTCAAGACAGCCGTGTTGATGGCCGGTATCACAGGTCTTTTCGTCATAGTGGGCGGAATGATTGGCGGCGAGCAGGGAATGTTAATGGCCCTGCTTTTGGCCTTTGGTATGAACTTCTTCAGCTATTGGTTCTCAGACAAGATGGTCTTGAAAATGATGAACGCCAAAGAAGTTGATGAAGTGACTGCGCCTCATTTTTATCGAATGGTGCGTGAGTTAGCTCAAAGAGCTGAGTTACCGATGCCAAAGGTTTATTTGATCGAAGAAGATTCTCCAAACGCTTTTGCTACGGGTCGCAATCCTCAAAATTCTGCTGTTGCTGCAACAACCGGTATTTTGAGAGTTTTATCTGAGAGAGAAATCCGTGGTGTCATGGCTCATGAATTAGCACACGTCAAACATCGTGATATTTTGATTTCAACTATTTCAGCCACCATGGCCGGCGCACTGTCTGCACTTGCAAACTTTGCCATGTTCTTTGGTGGTAGAAATTCAGATGGTCGTCCAAGCAATCCGATGGCAAGCATCTTGGTAGCAATTTTGGCGCCTTTGGCGGCCAGCTTAATTCAAATGGCGATTTCTCGAGCTCGTGAATATGAGGCTGATCGTGGTGGCGCAGAAATTTGTAATGATCCAGAGGCCCTGGCCATGGCGTTGGATAAGATCCATCAGGTTGCGAGTGGCCAGCATTTCGATGCAGTTGAACGACATCCTGAAACAGCTCAAATGATGATCATGAGCCCTCTTGCTGGCGGTGGTTTAGCAGGCTTGTTTTCAACGCATCCACCCACAGAAGAGCGCGTTGCTCGTTTGATGCAAATGGCAAGAACTGGAACGTATCCTGGCTGATATCAAACAACAAGGCATAAGTCTTTCAAAAGCACTTTTTGCATCTGCCAAGGTATTACAAGAGGTTCAAAATGGGACCTCACTGACTTTAGCGCTTCAGGGCACGTCGCCAGATGTAAGGCCGGCAGTTCAGAGCATCGCTTTTCAGGCGCTTAGAAGAGGGTTTTGGGCACAAGAGGTTTTGAACCAATATGTTCAAAAAACTCCACCCGGTTTAACACTCTACTTACTGTGGGCTGCCATTGCTTTGTTGCCAGAAAAAAATACTGAGCCAATGTATGCCACGCATACATTGGTCAATGAGGCGGTAAATGCGACGAGCTTGGATAGTCATCTTGGTTTTGCTAGAGGCTTGATCAATGCAGTGTTGCGCAGGGCTCTCAGAAATGAAAAGCTTTATCAGGAAATACCTGAAGAACAACATCCTTCTTATCCAGAGTGGTGGTCAAGAAAATTAAAGTACGCTTATCCAGAACAGCATCTGAACATTCTTGCTGCTTCAAAAGAAAAGCCACCATTAACTCTTCGTTTGAACGACCGCTTTATGAAAGATGAAGCAGGTGCTAAAAAATACTTAAATGATTTAAGCAAGGCTGGCATTGAGTATCAATTGATTGATGCGGTAGCTGGGCAAAAGTTATCAAGTGCGCTTGAGCTAAAAAATCCGATACCTGTATCTCAAATCCCTGGGTTTTTTGATGGCGCTTGTTCTGTCCAAGATGCTGGCGCACAAGTGGCAGCAGAATTACTGAGACTTACTCCAGGACAAAGAGTGCTTGATGCATGTGCAGCACCTGGTGGCAAGGCCGCACATTTTTTAGAAAAATACGATGTTCATCTAGATGCCTTAGAGATAGACCCCTTAAGAGCAAAGAGAATTGAAGAAAACTTTGACCGCTTGAAGCTCAAAGGTGGACACATCATCATTGGCGATGCTGCAAATCCAAAAGAATGGTTTGATGGTCAGTTGTACGACGCTATTGTGGCGGATGTTCCCTGCTCCGCTTCTGGCATCGTCAGACGCCATCCAGACATCACCTATTTACGCCAAGAGGCTGACATCAAGAATCTGCAGGTGGCTCAAAGGAAAATACTCACAGCCCTTTGGGGCTTGTTAAAGCCTGGCGGTAAGTTACTATATGTCACTTGCTCAGTGTTTCCTGATGAGGGAGAGTTGCAGGCCAAGTGGTGGTTAAATGCGATGCCAGACGCAGTTAGATTAAAAGCCCCTGGACAGCTTTTGCCATCCAAGCAACACGATGGATTTTTTTATGCGCTTTTTGAAAAATGAAAGCTTAAGATTAAAAATAAGCATGCGCCAACTACTCAATTGGATTGCTAAGATTTTTTTGCTGACCACCATGGTCAGTTTTGCGCACGCGAGTGAGATCAGTCTTAGCAATGTGAGTTTGACCCCACTTGAAAAATCATGGGCTTTGAATGCAGATGTTCAATTAGAGCTCAGTCCCGCACTTGAGCAGCTGGTTAAAAAAGGGGTGCCACTTCATTTTGTGACTGAGTTTCAGTTAACCAAAAAAAGATGGTACTGGCTAGACGGCAAGGTCGTGGATGTCCAGCGTGTTTCTAAAATATCTTATCAAGCCCTGACCAATCAATATCGGGTGACTCTTGGCACTTTCAGCTTGACCGCAGCATCTTTAAAGCAAGCATTAGCGGCCGTTAAAACAATTGAGGATTGGGTCGTCATTGATTCAGCGGCAATTGATTCAAAACAGACCTATCAAGCAGCTCTTCGATTGCGCTTGGACACCAATCAGTTGGCAAAGCCATTTCAGGTGAATGCAATCAATTCCAAGTCTTGGAATTTACAAAGTGATTGGTATCGCTTTGAGTTTGCGCCATCGGCACAGTCACCAAAAATACAAGCGCCAAAGTCACCAGCTAATCCGCCATCAGCCGGAGCTCAGCCATGATGAGATTGCTGGCCAAGCCATTTCTGATTGGGGTGGTTGTATTTTTAGCACTTATTTTGTTGTTGCTTTTGGCTTTTGCATCTGCAAACACTTCATTCTTTGATCAATACTTTGCTTTGTTATTCGCAGCCAATGTCTTGATTGGCATTTTGTTTCTGATCGTGATTGTTGCCTTGGTTTTTAATTTGGTCATGCGCTTGCGTCAAAAGTATTTCGGCTCGAGGCTGATTGCAAAGTTGGCGATGTTCTTTGCTTTGGTAGGCGTGTTGCCCGGGGCGATTCTTTACGGCGTCTCTTTACAGTTTGTGTCTCGAAGTATTGAGTCGTGGTTTGACGTCAAGGTTGAGCGCGCTCTTGAGGCTGGTTTGCAATTGGGTAGAACATCCATTGATATTTCACGCACAGAATTATTAAGTAAGGGGCGTGAGATTGCCAATCAAATTCAGGCAACCTCGCGCGCTTCTGGTGAAGGAGCTTTGACTTTGTTGTTGTCCAGACAGCGTGAACAAAACGGTCTTGAAGAAATCACACTGTTTGGTTTGGGCTCCAAGGTTGTTGCCAGCGCCGGCCTGAGTTTAGTTTCTGCAGTATCAGAAATGGCTCAGTCTGATAAGTTACAACAAGCCAAGTCATTAGGATATTTCACGCAGATAGATGAACCCAATCCAGATCTCTCTAAAAAGACATACACCATCAAATTATTAATTCCAATTGATGGTCTTTCTGCAGCGAACTTGGGCGGATTTAATTTACGAGCCCAATCAGAAGACAGGTATTTACTGCTCGTTAAAAACATGCCAGAAAGCCTCAGTAATAATGCTTTGGCTGTTCAAAGTGCCTACATTGAGTATCAAGAGAAAGCGCTTGGTCGTTCGGGTTTGCGAAAAATGTATATCGGCACTCTAACGATTACATTATTTTTGGCTCTTTTTATCGCCATGGCCTTGGCCCTATTGTTAGGGCGTCAATTGGCTACGCCCTTGATCATGTTGCTCAAAGGTACCAAAGCGGTTGCTGAGGGTGACTTATCTCCAAAACCGGAATTGAATACCGGAGATGAGCTTGGTTTGTTGACCAAGCAATTCAATGTGATGACCAGACAGCTCTTAGAGGCTAGAAATTTATTAGAAGATTCAAAAACTTTCTCTGAGAGTGTGTTGTCTAATTTAACTGCTGGTGTTTGTGTTCTAGATGCGGATTTCAAATTGGTGGTTTCAAATGCGGGTGCTTCCAGGATTTTTGGAACCCCATTAGACGAGCTCATTGGTAAAAGCTTGGGTGGTATTCCCCGCTTACAGGAGTTTGAGGCTGCGATCAAAGAAGCGTTCAGCGCTCATGAAATTTCTAGCAATGATCATAGTGACCATTGGCAAAAACAAATCATTTTGGATGCATCAAGCCACATAGATTCTCAGCATGACCATGGCATTACCTTGTTGGTTCGTGGGACACATTTACCAAGCGGTCTGTTCATTGTGGTGTTTGATGATATTTCAGAGGTGATCACGGCTCAGCGTGCGATTGCTTGGGGCGATGTAGCAAGACGCCTGGCTCATGAGATCAAAAATCCTTTAACGCCGATTCAATTGTCTGCGGAAAGAATTCAGCTAAAGCTGAAAGATCATTTGGATCCTCAGCAACAAGATTTTCTTGAGCGCAGCACAACAACAATCATCACTCAAGTTGAAGCCATGAAACAAATGGTGAATGACTTCAGAGATTTTGCTAAGACTCCAGAGGCGCAGTTGCAGGAGTTATCAATCAATCATTTGGTGCTTGATGTTTTGGGTCTGTACGGCGGCACCCCAGTGCGCTCTGACCTTGATCAAGCGTGTCCACTCATCATGGCGGATGCGATGCAAATTCGTCAGGTGATTCATAACCTGATTCAAAATGGCTTAGATGCCAGTGTTGAAGCTAACAAAGGCGAGTTTTCAATTTTGGTGAAAACAGAATTTTTGCCTTATCCAGATTCAAATGAAAATGACAAGGTTGGCAAAGGTATTGTTAAGTTGAGTATTTTGGATGCGGGCACAGGATTTGCCCCAAGAATTTTAAGTCGTGCTTTTGAGCCTTATGTGACCACGAAATCAAAGGGCACTGGCTTGGGGCTTGCCACGGTCAAGAAGATCGTGGATGAGCACGGCGCGAGAATTGAATTACGTAATCGCATGGAAGACAATCAGATCATCGGCGCTGAGGTGTCTATTTATTTCAATCAATTGGTAAAGCAAAGTTAGTTATGGCAAGTATCTTAGTTGTTGACGACGAGATGGGTATCAGAGAGCTCCTCAACGAAATCCTCACGGATGAGGGGCACTCCGTAGTTTCTGCTCAAAACGCAGATGAGGCCAGAAAAGCCCGTGAAAATCTTGAGCCTGATTTAGTTCTTTTAGACATTTGGATGCCTGATGTGGACGGCGTGACTCTTTTAAAAGAGTGGTCGAACAACGGTCAACTGACCATGCCTGTGGTGATGATGTCAGGACATGCCACGATTGATACGGCGGTAGAAGCCACCAGAATTGGTGCAGTTAATTTTTTAGAAAAGCCAATTGCGCTACAAAAGTTATTAAAAACAGTTGAACAAGCTTTAGAAAAAGCACCGCCTAAAGAATTATTTGCTCTTGAAACTAAAGCTGAGATCAAGGCCGATGGCTCTGTTCAGGTCAGCAGCAAGGTCGAGGAATTCATCGTTGAGGAAGCTGAAAGCAATCAAGCAGAATTCAATTTAAGTTATATCGATTTGCCACTGAGAGAAGCCAGAGATTTATTTGAAAAAGCTTATTTTGAATACCATCTCAATCAAGCTTCTGGCAGTATGACTCGCGTGGCTGAAAAGACTGGTCTTGAAAGAACCCACCTGTATAGAAAACTCAAAGCCCTGGGTATTGATGTTAGCAATTACAAAGGCGAGTAGTTGCCGTTCACCAAGTTACAGGTAGTCATGAAGGCTAAAAGATTGTTTCTATCAAAAACCGTCTTAGCTCTAGCAACATTTTTCTTTGCTTCATTGGTGAATGCTCAACAAGCCACAGTGGTGGTTGCTGCGAACATGAAGCCAGCCATGGATGAGATTTACCAACAATACAAAATGGCAGGCGGGCAAGACCTTAGGATCATTTACGGCTCATCTGGTAACTTTGCCCGACAAATACAGCAGGGCGCACCGTTTAATTTGTTTGTGTCTGCTGACGAAAGTTTCCCATTGTCTTTACATCGTCAGGGCTTAACCGTTGATGAAGGAAAAGTTTATGCCATTGGTCGCTTGGCATTGATTGCGCACAAATCAAAAAAGATGAAGTTGAGTCTCAATCCAACTGAATTGAAGAAAGTGATTGATGAGACAAACAAGATTGCTATTGCAAAACCTGATACAGCACCTTATGGAAAAGCGGCCATCGATTTTTTGAATTCTTTGGGTTTGTATGAGTCTGCTAAGAATAAGATTGTTTTTGGTGAGAATATTTCATCGGCAACCATGTTTGTTACTTCTGGATCGGCAGGCCTTGGATTGACCGCCTATTCTTTGGCCAAATCTAAAGAAGTGATGCAAACAGCAGATCATCTTTTAATTCCTGAGAGCCTTCATGAGCCAATCAAGCAAAGAATGGTCTTGTTAAAGAACCCGCCAAAGCCAATCATGGATTTTTATACCCATTTGCAAAGCGCCAAAGCCAAGGATGTTCTCAGGGCCCATGGGTACTCAACTCCTTAATCCTGGCGTGCAGTTTGGGGTAAAAAGTCTTTTATAGTACAATTCTTGATTCTTGGCCTGGTAGCTCAGTCGGTAGAGCAGAGGATTGAAAATCCTTGTGTCGGT
>CALKUJ010000277.1 GCA_937996825.1 uncultured Polynucleobacter sp.
CACACTGATGCGTGAGCGTTTTATCCCTCGCATTCTGGAAGCTAAGCCTGACACACTTTTAGATGACACTGGCAAGAACATTGACCCACACAAAGTCTGGGCAACGATGTACACCAACGAAAAACCTGGTGGTCACGGTGAGCGCTCAGTAGCAATCGGCACCATCGATATGGCTGTCTGGGATGCAGTCGCAAAAATAGAAGGTAAACCACTTTTTCAATTGCTAGCGGATCGCTACGGTGATGGGAAACCAAACCGCAAGATTTTTGTCTATGCAGCTGGTGGTTACTACTATCCGGGGCAAGATTACAAGAAGCTCCAAGATGAAATGCGTAGCTATATCGATCGCGGTTACACCGTTGTAAAGAAAAAAATTGGTGGTGCTTCGCTGGATGAAGACTTGCGCCGTATAGACGCCATCATGGATGTGTTGCAAGACGGTCAAAAGTTATGCGTTGATGCAAACGGACGCTTCGATCTTGATACGGCGGTTCAGTACGCCAAGGCTTTGTCGCAATATGACTTGTTCTGGTACGAAGAGCCAGGTGACCCGTTGGACTTTGAGTTGCAAGCAACGCTTCGTAACTACTACAAGAACCCAATGGCGACTGGTGAGGATCTGTTTTCTATGCAGGACGCACGTAACTTGATTCGTTATGGCGGTATGCGTCCTGATCGCGACTACCTCCAATTCGACTGTGCGCTCAGCTACGGGTTGGTCGAATATCTCCGCACATTGGAAATGCTGAAAGAGCATGGATGGTCACCAAGTCGCTGTATTCCTCATGGCGGTCACCAAATGTCACTCAATATCGCGGCAGGTTTAGGCCTTGGCGGTAACGAAAGTTACCCAGACTTATTCCAGCCTTTCGGCGGGTTCCCAGACGGCGTAAAAGTTGTAGACAGTCACATCACTCTTCCAGAGCTACCAGGTATTGGATTTGAAGGTAAAGCTGACTTGTTCAAGGTCATGCAAGAGCTTGCTTCTTGATTCAGGAGAATCTCATGAAAATGTCTAAAAAATTCATTCAAGGATTGGCAACAATAGCGATTGGTGCTTTGTCGTTCTCTGCAATGGCTGAGTTTCCTGAAAAACCTGTGACTTTGGTTGTTCCTTTTGCTGCTGGTGGTCCGAGCGACAAAATCGCTCGTGATGTGGCCGAAGCTCTTCGCAAACCTTTAGGTGGACAGACTCTCATTGTGGAGAACGTCGGTGGAGCAGGTGGCACGATTGGTGCAGCAAAGGTTGCAAAGGCCAATCCTGATGGCTACACACTTTTAGTGCACCACATCGGTATGTCAACCGCTCCTGCGCTGTATAGAAAGTTGACCTACAAGATGCCCGATGATTTTGAGTATCTTGGATTGATCAATGAGGCCCCATCAACCCTGATTGGAAGTCCTTCAATTCCTGCCAATAATTTTCAAGAGTTGCGCAAGCTGATCAGTGAACGAAAGTCATCAATCAATCTTGCTAATGCTGGTTTAGGCTCAGCGTCACACTTATGTGGGTTGATGTTCCAAAGCGCTTTGCAGATCGACATGACAACGGTTCCCTATAAAGGAACGGCGCCTGCAATGACAGACTTGATGGGAAGTCAGGTTGATTTGATGTGTGAGCAAGCGACTAACGCTGTGCCACAAATCGAAGGCAAGAAAGTCAAAGTGTTTGGCGTGACAAGCAAGAAACGCATGACCTTGCCACTTTTAGCGAACGTACCGACTTTGGCTGAAAGTGGTCTGAATGACTTCAGTGTTTCTGTTTGGCACGGCCTGTATGCGCCTAAAGGTACACCTCCTGCAGTTGTTGCAAAACTTAACCAAGCGCTCAAGGCAGCTTTGAAAGATCCAGACTTGATCAAACGTCAAGAAGCACTTGGTATCAGTGTTGTGACAGATACACGTCTTGAACCAGCAAACCATAAAAAGTTTGTTGAGGCAGAGATGGTTCGCTGGGCAGCAGTTATCAAGGCTGCTGGGCAATACGCTGATTAACAGGAATAAAGGGTGCTGAAGGGCACCTTTTTTAATTTACACATGACAAAAAATCAAAATACAGACTTCAGAAACTCAGCACTGGCATACCACGAGTTTCCAACCCCTGGGAAGGTAGCTATTCAAGCTACCAAGCAATTGATCAACCAACACGATCTGGCTTTGGCCTATTCGCCAGGTGTTGCCGCACCTTGTGAAGAGATCGTGAAAGATCCTAATGCCGCCTACAAATACACCAGCAAAGGTAACTTGGTCGCTGTGATTTCGAACGGTACGGCAGTGCTTGGTCTGGGAGACATTGGCCCACTTGCATCCAAGCCAGTGATGGAGGGCAAGGGCGTTCTATTCAAAAAGTTTGCAGGTATAGATGTGTTTGACATCGAAGTGGCCGAGAAAGACTTGGACAAGCTGGTCGACATCATTGCGGCATTAGAGCCAACGTTTGGGGGTATTAACCTCGAAGACATCAAAGCACCTGACTGTTTCTACGTCGAGCGCAAGTTGCGAGAGCGGATGAACATTCCAGTTTTTCACGATGATCAGCATGGCACGGCAATCGTGGTGGGCGCGGCCATCATGAATGGTCTCAAGGTAGTTGGTAAAGATCCCAAAGAGATCAAACTAGTGACCTCAGGTGCGGGGGCAGCAGCTTTGGCGTGCTTGAACCTATTGGTAAAACTTGGTATTCCTCGGAAAAACATCTGGGTGACTGATCTTGCTGGAGTTGTCTTTGAGGGACGAACCGAACTGATGGATGAAGACAAAGTTCAGTTCGCACAGAAAACTGATCAACGTAAGCTGTCTGAAGTGATTGAGCAAGCAGATGTTTTTCTGGGACTATCAGCAGCGGGCGTGCTGAAGCCGGAAATGGTCGCAAGGATGGCTGCAAAGCCATTGATCTTGGCGATGGCCAATCCAAATCCAGAAATCATGCCGGAAGAAGTCAAAGCAGTTCGTAGCGATGCCATCGTATCGACGGGACGTTCCGACTACCCTAATCAGGTTAACAATCTCTTGTGTTTCCCTTATATTTTTAGGGGGGCTTTGGATTGTGGGGCGACCACGATCACAGATGAAATGGAGATTGCAGCCGTTCATGCGATTGCTGAATTAGCTCAGGCTGAACAAAGTGAGCGTGTCGCTGCAGCGTATTCCGGTGAAACACTAACTTTTGGTCCTCAATACCTGATACCCAAACCGTTTGATCCACGTTTGATGACTCGCGTGGCAACCGCAGTTGCTCAAGCAGCAAAAGATTCGGGCGTGGCAATGCGACCAATTGAAGACATGGAAGCCTATCGTCAAAAGCTAGAGGGCTTTGTTTACGCGTCTGGGACTACCATGAAGCCGATCTTTGATGCAGCCAGGCGCGGTAGCAAAAAACGAGTAGCCTATGCCGAAGGCGAAGAAGAGCGCGTGCTTCGTGCCTGCCAAATCGTTGTGGATGAAGGCATTGCTCGTCCAACGTTGATTGGTCGTCCAGCTGTGATCGCCAAGCGGGTTGAGAAGTTTGGTTTACGCCTTCAAGAAGGACTGGACTACGATGTAGTCAATGTTGAGCAAGATGAGCGTTATCGGGATTTTTGGCAGACTTACCATCACATCACGGCACGCAAAGGCGTAACAGAGGCCATTGCCAAGATCGAATTACGCCGCCGCCTTTCTCTGATCGGTGCAATGCTGGTCCATAAAGAATATGCGGATGGAATGATTTGCGGGACGTGGGGACATAACGCTCATCACTTAAATTACATCGATCAAGTGATTGGTAAGAAGTCTGGCGCAACGACGCTGGCTGCTATGAATGGTTTGATGCTGCCAGGGCGTCAAGTCTTCATCGTGGACACTCACGTTAACTACGACCCTACGGCTGAGCAGTTGGCTGAGATCACCATCATGGCTGCAGTAGAAATCAGACGGTTCGGAATTCATCCGAAAGCTGCATTGCTATCCCATTCAAACTTTGGCAGTAGTGATCAGCCTACAGCGCTCAAGATGCGTCAGGCTTTGATGCTTATTCAGAAGAGAGCCCCTTGGTTGGATGTGGATGGAGAGATGCATGGCGATTTGGCTTTGGATGGTGATACCCGCAAAACTTTGATGCCCGATTGTTCTTTTGCAGGGGATGCTAACTTGCTGGTCATGCCAAATCTTGATGCAGCCAATATTGCCTATAACTTACTCAAGACGGCTGCAGGTGGCAATATTGCCATTGGGCCAGTTTTGTTAGGCGCTGCAAAACCAGTTCATGTGTTGACACCAAGTGCTACTGTGAGGCGAATTGTGAACATGACAGCCTTGACAGTGGCTGATGCAAATATCGATTTTGTTAGTAGTGAGCGTATCGTGTAGAGAGGCTTGAGTACATAAAAAATCTTACATGCACAAATTACATACTCCACCATACATAAGGGCTCGGAAAATCTCCGAGCCCTTTTTCTTTGCTTCAAAGCCCAATACTGGCGGGCTTCAGACTAGTGACCTTAAGGACGGGGTAACTGTACTTCTTTAAAACGTGAAGTTTTTTGGCCGTTTTCTCTCTCTTTTCTCTGTTTTCTTGAGGACGCGTCCATAAGGGAAGCTTAGGGTTCATGCGGGTTTGCGGAAGGTCGTTTAACCATAACTTTGGATAAGTAAAGATTGAAATAAATTGTTACTTTCATGAGATTCGTGTGACATGGCAAACGTCGATGATTCGTTCTATTGAAGGCCGATTGGCACTAATTAAACGGAATGAATCGTGAAGAACGTCAAGTTGCAAATTATGGAATGTGGTTTAGTTTTGCTGGGATTTTTTATTGGCTTTGTTGTTGGTCAATCTGAGCCAACATTTGGCATCGATACAACAGCAAGGGAGAAAACCAATCAGGAATTGCAACTGGCAATTACTCAGCTGGAACAAAACTGCAGCAGTAAAAAATACGCTACGACCGACGAGGAGTTTGTTTTTGGTCGAGTTTGTCGTAATAACCAATCATTGCGAATTGAGCTAGATCATCTGCGTAAAAAGAATGAAGAGGCGGAAAACGAGGTTGAAGCTCAGTTCTGGTTGAGTGTGATGATCATGGGATGCATCTTCTCATTTATGCTTTTGTCAATTTATAAGTTGATCGAATGGTTCATTCAATCGCGCTCATACAAGCCGGTCGTCATCAAGGTTCCACGCGTGATTACGCAGTTTGCATAACCAAATCATGAACAATTTTTTGTGGTTATCTGTTGTCACTGCCGCTACGGCAATGTCGCTGATGATCCTGCTTCAGTCAGAGAGTGTTAAAAGCCGTAGGGTAGTTCTATTTGGACTTTCTTTATTGCTGGTTGGCTATTTGGGGTGGCGCATAAGCGTTACTGTTGCATGGGGGCAGACAACCTTTTCTGGGATTTATACACAGTTAATTTTTCTAATTGAACTTTGCTGGATCTTGGATGTGGTTCATAGTTTGCATTTTTACGCGTACAAAACAAAGACTCTGTGTAGTGAAGTCACGGTGCAGATGCGCCAAAGTTCAATAGATGTTGTTATCCCGAGCTACAACGAACCAAGAGAAATTCTGAACCGAACCTTGATGGCTGCCAAAAACATAGTTTGGCCGGGTGAGGTTCGAATTTATCTGTTGGATGATGGCAAAAGAGACTGGTTGCCAGCGCTGTGTAAAAAATGGGGAGCTACCTACATCAGCCGACCTGATACCGAGTCAGCAAAGGCTGGAAACATCAATCATGCATTGACTTATTTGCATGGTGACTTTACGTTGGTACTTGATGCTGACTTTTTGGTGTCACCAGATGCGGTCGAAAAACTAATTGCTCCGATGGGTGATCCACAAATTGCAGTAGTTCAAGCTCCTCAGGAGTTTTACAACCCTGATCCGATTCAGCGGAGTTTAGAAATCGCTGAACTTAGCCCGAATGATCAGCGGCATTTTTTCAATGGAATATTGCATGTCAGGAGCAACGGTGAGGCTGCCTTCTTTTGTGGCAGTGGTGGATTGATCCGAAACTCCGCTTTGAAGAAGCTCGGAGGTTTTCCAACTGAGTCAATTACGGAAGATATTTTCCTGTCAATCAAACTGAAACAGTTGGGATTTGAGTCAGTATCTATCAAGGATCCAGTGGCAGTTGGTCTTTCGCCAGAAACCATCAACGACATGATTAAGCAAAGGAGTCGCTGGGGTGAGGGTGCCTTACAGATGAATGCCAAGCTCTGGGAGCCGAATGTGTCTAAGCAATCACTCAAATTGATTGATAGATTGAGGTTCCTTCCGATGTATTGGACGGTTTCGTTTCCAGTTCGATTTGTTAGCTTGATTGTTCCTCAGCTGTATTTTTTATTCGGATGGAGTGCAGTTGCCGATGCGTCAATGATGGATCTCTTAATGGCTCAAGGTTCATTGGTCGTTGGATTGATGAGCTTCAATTTTTGGATTTCAAAGAAACGGTTGCAACCGTTTGTGACTTCAATTTGGCAGGATCTTCTGTCGTTGCGCTTAACACCCAAGTTCTTAATTAAGTTTCTGCTTCCGTATCGAAATGCAGAATTTGAGGTAACACCCAAAGGTCAGAAAGTTGCGGAAAATGGACATCCACGTTCGTTTGATGTCTTCGTAGATGCACTGCTCGGTTTGACTTTAGGTGCAACTGTAGTAGCTATCTATCAGATGAATGATTCAGGAGTTAGCTTGATTAGCTTCTTCTGGACGATTGTGAACTTGCTTCGTCTGTTCTTTGTTCGTGCTGCATTGCGTAACGAAAAAGAACTCAAACCATTTGAAATTCAAGTAGATGGGAAAGAGTTCAAAAAACTCTGGATCGAACGAGGGAACAACATGCAATCGACATCGGATTGTTTGGTGTCAGAAAGTCAAGTTCTCACAAAAAATAAACAACCTGTAAGAGACGCCTTGATTCAGTTGATGACTGAAGAAGGGCAGGCCAACATTGGCTATACCGATGTGAATGGAAAAATTGTATTTTTTACTGAAACAAGTGAGGCTCTTTGGTTGAGTAGTTTGGTTGAGGCTGAGTTGGCGGAGTTGAAGTCAAAAGAAGAGAAATCTTATAGTTCGATCAACGCACTGTTAAGAGTCTGTAGCGTTTCGATAGGGAGAAAGCATGTTTAAAAATTTTATTGTGTATGCCGTGATCGGATTAATTCCGTTTGCCTCGAATGCTGCTGGTGGCGAGTTTTACCAGTTAGACGAAGGTGTTGGAGGTGGTTCAGCTGTAATTGCAAAAGAAGTTGGTGCTTGGCAATTAACGGGTGCCTACAGTAAATGGAGTAGCACTGGTAAGTCTTTAAGTGGAAGCGCTGTGCGTAATGTATTTGCCCGTAACGAGGGAGATACAACAGTCAAATTTAGCGTGGGTCTGGGTGGGATATCTCATCACTCAGATCCATCTGCAGCATCTCCAAGTGCCTCATCAGTAGGTTTGAAATTGAATGCAGAAAGCTTTACAAAATTTGATAAATCATCGGTCTACACACTTGCTGAGTACAACACGGCGTTCAGAACATGGCTTGGCGTTGTCCAGGTAAAACCTTTGAATAGTCAAGTTGGCGTCGAATGGAGTGCCGTTGGCGACGATCGATGGTATGTCGGTCATAAGGTGGCAATGACGTGGCGCTTAAGGAACTCTCCCTGGTCATTGCGTGTTGGACATCAGTTGAAAGATGGAGCTAACTTCATTGGTGTTTCGTACAACACGTTTTGATTTTTGGAGAAAGTAATGTTTGAAAAATTGATGAAATCAAAATCCAATCAGGATAAGTTGATCAACAAAATCCACGAGCTAGAGGCTCATGCACAGCGTCAGTCCGAAATCATTCAGCATTTGCAATCACAAGTCAGCGGAGGCTTTAGTGCCGACTTTAAAGACTTCCCTGGACTGGCACTGAAAACTTCTTTTTCAGTATCAAATGCCAAAGAGTTAAAGCTGGAATTCGCAAGCAGCGGTGCGATCAAATACTTGAAGGCTACCCCTCAAATGTTGCGTGAATCACCTCCGCTGGCTCTGGATGCATTGACGCAAGAACATCGAACGCGGTTGATCCGAAAGTTGGTCTTGAGTACTCACAATTTGCAACCATTCAGCTTGGAAGTTAGTTGTCGCTCAGATGTTGGGACGCATTGGCTCAACGTAAGCGTTAACACCTCGGTAATGAGCGGTCGTGTGTACTGGCAGTTCATAGCACTGGACATCACAGAAATTAAAAGATCAAAAGCATTGGCGCTGGAGTCAAACGAAACGAAATTACTCTTCATGTCCAAGCTAAGCCATACGTTACGAAATCCTTTGAATACGATTATGGGATATGCCCAGCTGTTGCGATCTTCAACAGAGGGTGAAACAGCAGCAGAAAATGATGTCGAGGTGATTCTTCAAGGCTGTGAGCGCATGGACATGATCCTCAATGACCTGTTTGACATCACTAATTTGGAGCTTGGTGTTTTTGAGTTGAATGAGAAAAACTTTAGCTTGAGAGACTTGCTCGATTCATTGACCAGTTCTTATGCTAAACAGGCTGAAGATAAAGGAATTGCGTTGGTTTACGACGCGAACGTGCCTCTAATTCAAGTTCGCTCTGATGAGCAACGTATCAAACAAGCCTTGGCAAACTTATTGACCATTGCAATTAAAAGATCGCCAGTAGGTGCAGTGAACTTCTCGTGTTCCTCAGAGCTACGAGAATCAAGTTTGCATTCAACGATCTCTATCGTTGATTCTGGGGAAATAGTGAACGCAGATGCGATTGAACGTATCTTTGATGGTCGTAACTCTTTGCTAAATGCCGATCAATCCAACACCAATGTGTTTGTAACTAAAGGCGAGTCTGAGTTGCGAGTTATTAAAAAGATCATCGAAAAATTAGGTGGCTCATTAGGCATTACCTCTACTCCTACTCAAGGTACTATTTTTCAAGTTCGGATCAGCTTGCCTGTAAGTGGGGTTGATCCGAATGCGATCAAGCAAATTCAAACTGAAAAACAAGAAGCTTTGAAGATTCTTGTTGTTGACGACTCGATTACGAACCGTCGAATTCTTTCAACATTTTTAGAGCAAAAAGGACATTTTGTAAGTGAGTCTGCCAACGGGGCAGATGCTGTGCAAATGGCTCAGAAAATCATTCCTGATGTGATCTTCATGGATTTGGATATGCCCGGTTTGAGTGGGCTGAACGCGTCAGTTGCAATTAGAAATTTGGACAGCATTGCACGAGAGGCATTCATCGTTGCGACAACGGGACAAGTCTTTGAACGCGACAAACGTGACGCCAAAGCGGCAGGGATGGATGACTTTTTGGCGAAGCCTTACAACTTCAGCAAAGTGAACGATGTCCTATGTCACTTCAGTTATGTGTAACTATCTAGCAGCTGTTAGATCCCAATGGCTTTTCTAATCCAAAAGCCTAAAGTGTTAGCAGACAGTGGCTTTTTTAGAATGCTCTCGATGCCGCGCTCTTTGTATTTAGCAGTTGCTGACGCGTCAATGCTGCCAGAGTAAACAACAACTTGCACTTTAGGATCAAGCCATTGTTTGAGGTAGTCGAACAGTTCCCAACCTTTGACTCCAGCTACATCGTGGTCCAGAACCAAGAGCTGAAATTTTGTTTTCTTTGCCAAATCAATGGCTTCATGGACTGA
>CALKUJ010000278.1 GCA_937996825.1 uncultured Polynucleobacter sp.
AAAATCATGCCATACGGCAAAAGATAGATTAAAAACCCTAAAATATTTTTCCTTACATGTAATCCTTGCGCTTCAAACATTCTTGTTTCGGTATGAAACATAATCCAATTAAGGAAAAAAGCTATTGGGAAAAGACTCAAGGTCATTGGGCCCACGATCCAATAATATCCAAATAAACCTAAAATAACTCCCGGCAAAAATGCGAATGTAAATGTCACATCCATCAATGGGAAAAGTAAATCCCACCAAATAAAGAAAGTCGATAAACGCTTTCTAAACAATACTTTGGGGTGATATTTGAATGCTTCGATCATGCCTCTGGCCCAACGTTGTCTCTGACGAATAAAGCCTTTAACAGTGCTTGGGACTAGAGTAAAAGCAACGGCATCTTCACAATATCCCACCCGATAGTCTTTCTCTAGCATGGCCCAAGTGAGAACAATGTCTTCACCAACAGTTTTTGGCCAACCACCTACTTCAAGAACCACTGCTTTTTTATATAAAGAAAATGCGCCTTGCGCAACCAGCGTTCCTTGATTCAGAGACTGCACACGCTTCACAGTCGCAATGCCTTGGAAGTAATCCCATTCTTGGGATTGAGTGATCCAGTTCTGACGAGAGTTGCGCACCATGATCGTGCCAGCTACGGCGCAAGTATTGGCTGGATCACTGTGTAAGCGCTCCACAATTCTAACCAAGGCATCTTTATACAAATAGGAGTCAGCATCCAAGGTGATGATGAGCTCATGACTTGCTAATGTAATAACACGATTCAATGCTTCAGATTTTCCTTGATTGGTCTCTTGCTGGACACATTTCAACCAAGGATAGGTATTAGTCAATTGATGGCAGATTGCATGGGTCTGATCTTTTGAGCCATCATCAATCAAAATGACCTCTAGTCCACCAGGATAATTTTGTTTTGCAATACTTTCTAGCGTATCGGCAATGACTGATTCTTCGTTATAAGCTGCAATCAAGATACTGATGGGCGGATAAGTATCCAAATGTTTACGCACAGGTCTTTTGTCCATGAAAAGACTAAAGATCATGAAGGCGTTGATAAAGCCGGGAACGATGGCGATGAATAAGATCAAAAATCCAGCAAAAAAACCGCCAATGACTGCTGAAAGATCGTGATACCAAAACTGGGATGCCCAAACAGAAAAAGCCCCCCATAAAATGGCGCCTAAAAGGGCTAATTGGAATTTGGTATTAACTTTTAGATACATAAATTTTCTCTAATAAACAATACCCATAGTATCTATCTAATTTATATAAATTAGAATTTAAAACGACAAAAAAGTCTTTTTAAATTAAAAAATTTGTAAAACTTACTCGAGACTTATTAATGGAGCTAGTCTTGAGCTTTTATTTCTGAGTTCAGAACTTATTTTTTTTGTTTTAATCGACTCGATCCCCAGATTTCAAACTGACGCTTCATATCCCTAGCCTCGGCTTCGATGGTGTCATCTTCAGTAACGGGGCAGTCAGTTGGAATCTCTTTTTTAGAGTCATCTGCCACCTTTTGTTGAATGGCTGTTTGCGGAGATTTGCCATCCCAGGCAAATGGGTTCTTAAATGCGGGTGGATCTGGCAAACAATCGTATTTATAGATGGGCGGCCAACCATCATCCACTGGTTGGAAAGAAATCGTCTTTTGGAAGATCAGAGGTTTTCCAGTGGGTATCGGGGGAAGAGGAGGCATGTTCTCAATCGCTTGCCTGGCCAACTTTTCAGCAACTGGGGATGTTGACCAAAGCGTTTCTAGTTTTGAGAGTTTGCCGTCAGCGGCAATCTCAATATGAAAGCGCACCATGCCTTGATCGGGACCCTCAACGGATCGACCCATCATGCTGCGCACTTGTTGACCCCAATTGTGGCGATAGCGCTTACTGTTCTTCAGAGTGTAGGTGGAAGCCTTTTGCCATTCTTCAGCTGATGGTGCTGGTGGCGCATCCATGTACGCCAACTTCTTTTCTTCGGGAGCTTTTCTCTGAGTACTAAATACCAGAGCTTGCTCTTCTTCAGGTTTCTTTTCTTCTTTCTTTTGATCAGGCTCAAGTTTGACCTGCACCAACTCCTGCGAAGTCTTGGGCTTGATTGGATTGATGCTTTGATAGTTCAATCCTATAACAATCAAAACTAAATGAAATGCTATAGATAGAAGAAGTCCCATCTGAAATCTTGATGGTTTTTTATTGGAGAGCATCACGCATTAGCTAATAACTATCTTATCTATCTAGAGAGCTTGATTTTATCGGTATATTGGTTCATTGTTAGCTCATTCAACAAAGTATTGGTTCGATTTAATTTATTCATCACTGATACTTAGTTGGTCTTACTAAGTGTTTTTAATAAATATTGAGGGGGAGTTATGAAGCAATTGATCAAACTAATCACAGCCATGTCATTCGTGGTTTTCTCAGGACATGCTTTTTCAGAATCAACCAAAATTGTTTATCACGTGAACGAAGGTGTGCAACAAGCCAGTCGCGCGATTGGCAATATTCGCAATCACCTGAATGCCGATCCAAAAGCGAAAATCGTCGTGGTCACACATGGCCAAGGTATCGACTTCTTGCTTGATGGCGCTGAAAACATGGCTGGTGGCAAGTTTGCTGGTTCTATTGGCGAACTGGCCAGCAGAGGAGTTGAGTTCAGAGTTTGTAATAACACCTTGGTCTCTAGAAAAATTGCCAAAGAGCAAGTAGTGATGGAAGCCAAAATTGTTCCATCTGGTGTGGCTGAAGTTGCTAACTTACAAGCCAAAGAGAAGTACGTTTATTTGAAGCCTTGATCAATTCAGTAGTAAGCCGTACATGAAACAATAAAGGCCGCATCAGCGGCCTTTATTGTTTATTACTTTTTCAAATCACTTAGCAGAATCGATGATCTGATTCAGTGTCGCGCTAGGGCGCATCACTTGCTCAAGCTTCTTAAGATCAGGCTTGAAGTAACCGCCGATGTCCACTGACTTACCTTGAACAACTGATAACTCAGAAATAATCTTCTCTTCATTGTCTTTCAACTGCTTTGCCAATGAAGTGAAGTGAGCTTGTAGTTCTTTGTCTTCTGTCTGAGCAGCCAAAGCTTGTGCCCAATACAGTGCCAAATAGAACTGGCTACCACGGTTATCAAGTTCACCAGTGCGTGATGATGGTGATTTTCTGTTTTCAAGCAATTGACCTGTGGCCTCGTCCAAAGTCTTGGCCAAAATCTTTGCTTTAGAGTTGTTCTTCTTGATGCCCACATCTTCAATTGAAACTGCCAAGGCCAAGAACTCACCCAATGAATCCCAACGCAAATGGTTTTCTTCCACCAATTGCTTGACGTGCTTAGGGGCTGAACCACCAGCACCAGTTTCAAACAAGCCGCCGCCGTTCATCAATGGCACCACAGACAACATCTTCGCTGAAGTACCTAATTCAAGAATTGGGAACAAGTCTGTGAGGTAGTCACGCAAAATATTACCTGTGACAGAAATCGTGTCTTTGCCACGAATGATGCGCTCTAGTGTGTAACGCATTGCGCGTGTTTGAGACATGATCTGGATATCTAAACCAGTGGTGTCGTGATCTTTTAAGTATTTATTTACTTTCTTGATCAACTCAGCTTCGTGAGGACGGTACTCATCTAACCAGAACACTGCTGGAGTATTTGATTGACGTGCACGAGTCACTGCCAATTTCACCCAATCTCTGATTGGAGCGTCTTTCACTTGGCACATGCGCCAAATATCGCCTTCTTCCACATTCTGCTCAAGCAACACAGTGCCGTCTAAAGTCACAATGCGTGCAACACCTGGTTCTGTGATTTCAAATGTCTTGTCGTGTGAACCGTACTCTTCAGCTTGCTGAGCCATCAAGCCCACGTTTGGTACGCTGCCCATGGTCACTGGATCAAAGTTGCCGTGTGTCTTACAGAAGTTGATCATCTCTTGATAGATGCGAGCAAATGTTGATTCTGGCATCACCGCTTTGGTGTCTTTCAAACGACCATCAGCACCCCACATCTTGCCGCCAACACGAATCATCGCTGGCATAGACGCGTCCACAATCACATCGCTTGGAGAATGGAGGTTAGTAATGCCTTTAGCAGAATCTACCATCGCTAGTGCTGGGCGATGCTCGTGGCAAGCATGCAAATCTTGAATGATTTCTTCACGCTTGGATT
>CALKUJ010000279.1 GCA_937996825.1 uncultured Polynucleobacter sp.
TCAGGATCCGCATACGGTTGGAAATGGATGCATTGGCCGCAGGTTCTTTTGTTCATATGGTCACTTTTTAAAGTTCAACACGATCCAAATCATCCAGGCAGGCACGGCGCAAATCACCGTTGACCACGCCCAGGCCGCGATTGTTTCAATCCTGCGTGACCCATCACCTCGGGTTTGAAAAGAGATCCATAGAAGGATCCCGGAGGTGATGACGCTGATGGCCAAACTGATTCGAGCTAATTCGCCACCAGAAGCTACTTTTGCAAGTTGCTTAGGTGTTGCGCCAGGATGACCAGCCACTAAGAATTCAACTTGCTCTAAACCATGGGCATTGCCCTCATCAAGCGCTTCGAGTTGGATTGCAAACACGCCACCAGCCATCGCCAAATCTTGCATGGCTGCCGTGACCAAACGTTCTAATGTTTTTGCGGCAGCACTTCTTTCTTGACTGAGCTTTTTCGCGCTCTTTAAGTAGGCCGCCAAAGTTGTGCTGAGATTTTGTTCAAGAGCGCCTAGGTCTTGCGAGTTTTTAATCGCGGTGACTTGCTCTTGGATCTCTGCCCATTTTCCTGGAAGATCCTCGGGCATTACTTTGAATTTTTTAGCGGCGCTGTGAAGTGCTTTGAGTCTTTCTTCAACAGTGGCTAAACGCTCAGGATCCACATCTATTTTTTGTAAATAGCGATTAAGACTATGACTTGCTTCGCTGATTTGGATTTGAGCAGATTCAATAGCAATTTTTGCATCCTCTAAGTTGCTATCAAGTTTTGCTAAATCAGCAATTTCATTAAATGCTTTTGAAAGTAATTCCTCGGCATTGCCTTCTTGATCTTGAAGTGCTTGGATTGCTATCTGTGATCCTTCAATCAGTTTGGCTGCATTGGCCAAACGTGCATGGTCTTGTTCAATCTCTGCCCACTCGCCGGCTTGAGGTGCCAGTGCATCTAATTCTTCAAGCTGCCAAGCTAAACGTTCTTGTTCTTTTTGCAAGTTCTCGCCAGCGTTCTTCGCAAGCTCTAATTGCTTTTTAGCTG
This sequence comes from uncultured Polynucleobacter sp., assembly GCA_937996825.1. Taxonomy (GTDB): domain Bacteria; phylum Pseudomonadota; class Gammaproteobacteria; order Burkholderiales; family Burkholderiaceae; genus Polynucleobacter. The sequence continues at coordinate 1,035 of CALKUJ010000279.1, forward strand.
TTTGCCAAGCTTGATACAGTTGTTTGACCTCTGCAACCAAGCCATCGAGCTTGGCTTGATTATCTAAAAGATCTCTTTGAGCGCCTGTTTTGAGAAGTAACTGGTGTGCGTGCTGACCGTGTATATCAACCAGAAAGCTTGAAAGCTCTTTTAACTGATTCAGCGTGGCTGTACCACCATTGATGAATGCCTTGCTACGTCCAGAGGTATCAATGACTCTTTTGAGAATAATGGTCGCACCATCATCCTCTTTGGAAAAATCTTGCTCTTCTAACCATGAAGAAATGGTTTTTTTAAGAGGGTCGGTCAAAGAAAAAATGGCAGATATCTCAGCGCGATTTTTACCTTCTCTGATTTGGCTTGGGTCTGCTCTTTCACCCATGGCCAAAGAGAGGGCGTCTAACAAAATAGATTTACCAGCGCCAGTCTCTCCAGTTAAAACCGTGAAGCCACTTTCTAAGTCGATGTCTAGTTCATCGACAATCACAAAGTCGCGAATATATAGGCTGCGTAACATGGTTAAAACGAAGATGGGTGTTCGTTCCAGTGCAACTTCTGGCGAAGAGCTCTGTAATCACTGTGATCAATTGGATGAAGCAGTGTGATTGTCTTTTGAGATTGCTTGATTTTGATTTGGTCGCCGACTTGAAGTTGCGTCAGCGACTGCATGTCAAAGTTAGCGCTGACATCTTTGCCGCCCATCAGCTCAACTTCAATCAGAGAGTTGCTGGGTAACACAATCGGACGATTAGATAGAGCGTGGGGCGCAATTGGCGCTAACACCATACCAGCCACCGAAGGGTGAAGAATGGGGCCGCCTGCAGACATTGCATAAGCAGTGGAGCCAGTCGGTGTTGCAACAATCAATCCATCAGATCGTTGGTTGTACATGAACTGACCGTTCACGCGAACAGTGAGTTCAAGCATGCCTGACATGCCTGAGCGATTAACCACAACATCATTCAGCGCCAGTCCTGAGCCAATGACTTGATTGTTTCTATAAACCTCGGCCTCAAGCAAGTACCTGTTATCAGACTCATGGTGACCTTTGAGCATTTCAGTTAAAACCAATTCAACATCTTGAAGTGGAATATCAGTCATATAGCCAAGCGTGCCCATGTTGATACCAATCAAAGGAACGTCTTGACCTGCAATTTGTCTTGCGATGCCAAGCATGGTGCCATCACCACCCAAGACGATCACCAAGTCGATATTTGATTTGAATTCTTTGGCAGCAATACTCGGAATTTGGGTAATCGTTGTGTTTTGAGCTGTTTCTGCCTCTAAAAAGACCTCGCACCCTAAGTTTTTGAGGATATTAGAGAGGTTCAAAAGCATGTGCGCAAAGCCGTCGGCTTGGTATTTGCCTACCAAGGCGATTTTTTTAAAATGTCTTTGTGCGCTTTTTGTCTTAAGATTTGACATGTTGATGATTAAACCATAGCCCCAATAGCCCTACAATTGATAAATGATGGATGACCGTTCAAAAAGCCTACTAAAAACCCTGATTGAGCACTATATTGCCGACGGCCAGCCCGTTGGTTCTAGAGCTTTGTCTAAGTTTTCAGGTCTGGACTTATCCGCTGCGACGATACGTAATGTCATGGCTGATTTGGAGGATATGGGTTTTGTGGCCAGTCCGCATACTTCTGCTGGGCGTATTCCAACCCCTAAGGGCTATCGATTGTTTGTGGACACGATGCTCACGGTGAAGCCAGTTGAAGAGGTTTTGGCTCACGAAGCTCAGGATGCGATTCAGGCAGATGCCCCTCAAAGAGTCGTTGCTGCAGCTGCCCAAGTGTTATCAAACCTATCAAACTTTGCTGGGGTGGTCATGACCCCAAGGCGCTCAGAAGTTTTTAAACAGGTTGAGTTCTTGAGACTGTCAGAAAAGCGCGTCCTTTTAATTTTGGTGACGCCTGAAGGGGACGTACAAAACAGAATTATTTTGACTGAGCGAGATTACGGTCCATCTGAATTAATCGAAGCCAGTAATTATTTGAACAGTCATTTTGCAGGACTCAGTTTCTTAGCAATCAAAGAAAAGTTACGTCAAGAGTTAGAGGGTATACGCTCAGGTATTTCATCTTTGATGGAAGCTGCAATGAAAGTTGGAGCAGAAAATTCCAAGCCTGATTCAAATATGATCATCTCCGGTGAGAGGCGTTTATTGAACGTTGGCGATTTATCTTCCGACATGGTCAAGTTGAAACAATTGTTTGGCATGTTCGAAGAGAAAACTGAGTTGCTTCAGTTGTTGGATGTTTCATCTCGAGCAGAAGGTGTGCAAGTATTCATTGGTGGTGAAAGTGAGTTGGTGCCCATTGAAGACATGGCGGTTATCACTGCACCATACAGCGTGGATGGCAGAATCGTTGGAACCTTGGGTGTGATTGGGCCAACACGTATGGCATATGAAAGGGTGATACCGATTGTGGATATCACGTCAAAATTACTATCAAGCGCTTTGAGTAGCGGCATTTTTAATAAGTGAGGAAGTTTTATGGCCATTAGTCGCCAAGCGCAACGCACAGCAGTTTTATTGATCAATTTAGGAACACCAGATGCGCCTACGGCCGCTGCTGTGAAGCCTTACCTCAAGCAATTTTTATCTGATCCTCGTGTGGTCGAGATACCTAAATTTATTTGGTGGTTCATTCTCAACCTCATCATTTTGCCGATTCGCTCAGGCGCATCTGCAAAAAAATATGCGAGCGTTTGGATGAATGGTCCTGAAGGTGGGGCGCCTTTATTGGTTCATTCAAAAAATATTGCCAGAGCTTTGGAGCAAAAGTTCATGGCTCAAGGAAAAGATGTCTTGGTTGATATCGCTATGCGTTACGGCAACCCAAGCATGGAATCAGTTTTGAAAAAACTAGAAGCGCAAGGTATGGAAAGATTATTGATCTTGCCTTTGTACCCACAGTACTCTGCTACAACCACAGCTTCAACCTTTGATGAGGTATTCAGAATTGTCAGCGGCTGGCGCAATCAGCCTGAGCTGCGTTTGATCAAGCACTATCACGATCATCCAAGCTACATCAATGCACTTAAAGAGCAAGTTGAGTCTTATTGGCAAGTTCATGGTCGTCCTGATTTTGCCGCTGGTGATAAGTTGCTGTTTTCATTTCATGGTGTGCCTAAGAGAACTCTAGATAAGGGCGATCCTTATCACTGTGAATGTCATAAGACAGGACGTTTACTTCGCGAGGCTTTGGGTTTGAGTGCAGAGCAGGCGATGGTGACATTCCAGTCCCGCTTTGGTAAAGCTGAGTGGTTAAAACCATACACGGCTCCAACTGTTGAATCATTGGGTCATCAAAAAACTCGCCGCTTGGATATTTTCTGTCCAGGATTTCCTGCTGACTGCTTGGAAACATTGGAAGAAATTGCCATGGAAGTTCGTGATGAATTTTTGACAGCAGGTGGTGGTGACTATCACTACATTGCTTGTTTGAATAACAGCCCAGCATGGATTTCTGGTTTGGCAGAAATAGCGCATGATCATTTGGCGGGCTGGCCGCAAACACGAGAGTCTGAGCAAGCTCTGGCTTTGAGTATGCAAAGAGCCACCGAGTTGGCCAATAAAAAGTAAAGACAAGCTCTTGAAATTTGATTTTTAGGCCTTATATGGTCATTTATTACATGAATAAATGACCTATGAGCCAAGATAAAAACCAAGAAACGCCTACGCCTAAGCAAGAAAATACTCATGAATTCAATGAGTTAAATCAGGCTGCCCAAGAGTCAGACCCATCCAAGCTTGCTGAAGATCATGCAAGCGAGCAAAGCAGTGCGCCAATGACCCCGGAAGAAACTATTTTGGCCCTGGAAGCTCAAATCAAAGAGTTTCAAGACCAATTTTTACGCGCCAAGGCTGAGGTAGAAAATGCCCGCAGACGCTCAATGGAAGATGTGGCGAAAGCTCACAAATTCGCGATTGAAGGTTTTGCTGAGAACTTATTACCTGTTTTGGATAGCTTAAATGCGGCCTTAACCGACAGCGGTGCCGATTCTGCCAAGATGAAAGAAGGTATCGAGTTAACTTTGAAGCAATTGGTTTCTGCTTTGGAAAAAGGCAGGGTTTTAGAAATCAATCCAGTGGGTGAGAAATTCGATCCACATCGTCATCAAGCCATTGCAATGGTTCCTCATGAACAAGAGGCCAATACCGTTGTGACTGTTTTACAAAAAGGCTATTTGATCGCAGACCGTGTTTTAAGGCCAGCCCTGGTGACTGTCAGTCAGCCCAAGTAAGGCAGACCTTGAAATCAATTCATTCATCCCCAAATTACATACATAAAACAATTTTTAGGAGTTAAGCATGGCAAAGATCATCGGTATTGACTTAGGAACAACCAATTCGTGCGTTTCAGTTTTAGAGGGTAATACCCCTAAAGTGATTGAAAACGCGGAAGGTGCACGCACAACCCCATCCATCATTGCGTATATGGAAGATGGCGAAATCTTGGTGGGTGCTCCTGCTAAGCGTCAATCTGTGACCAATCCTCGCAACACGCTGTATGCGGTGAAGCGTTTGATTGGCCGCAAGTTTGAAGAAAAAGAAGTTCAAAAAGACATCGATTTGATGCCTTACACCATCGCAAAAGCTGATAACGGCGATGCATGGGTTGAGGTGCGCGGTAAAAAAATGGCTCCTCCACAAATCTCTGCTGAAGTTCTTCGCAAAATGAAGAAGACAGCTGAAGATTATTTGGGTGAAGAAGTGACAGAAGCTGTGATCACTGTGCCTGCTTATTTCAATGACAGCCAACGTCAAGCAACCAAAGATGCTGGTCGCATTGCTGGACTCGATGTTAAGCGCATCATCAACGAGCCTACAGCAGCGGCGCTTGCTTTTGGTTTGGACAAGCAAGAAAAAGGCGATCGCAAGATCGCTGTTTATGACTTGGGTGGTGGTACGTTTGACGTATCAATCATTGAGATTGCTGATGTGGATGGCGAAAAACAATTTGAAGTGTTATCAACCAACGGTGACACATTCTTAGGTGGTGAAGACTTTGACCAACGCATCATTGATTACATCATTGATGAATTCAAAAAAGAACAAGGTGTGGATCTTTCAAAAGACGTCTTGGCTTTACAGCGTTTGAAAGAGGCTGCTGAAAAGGCAAAAATTGAATTGTCATCAAGCGCTCAATCAGACATTAACTTGCCATACATCACTGCTGATGCATCAGGTCCTAAGCATTTGAATATCAAAATGACTCGTGCCAAATTAGAGTCTTTGGTTGATGATTTGATTGCACGTACGATCGATCCTTGCCGCACAGCCATCAAAGACGCTGGCGTTTCTGTGGGTGATATCCATGACGTGATCTTGGTAGGTGGTATGACCCGCATGCCTAAGGTTCAAGAAAAAGTGAAAGAATTTTTCGGTCAAGAGCCACGCAAAGATGTGAACCCAGATGAAGCAGTTGCTGTTGGCGCTGCAATTCAGGGAGCAGTTTTGTCAGGTGATCGCACAGACGTGTTGCTATTGGACGTGACACCTTTGTCATTGGGTATTGAGACTCTCGGTGGCGTGATGACAAAGATGATCACAAAAAATACCACCATCCCAACCAAGCATGCTCAAGTGTTCTCAACAGCAGAAGATAACCAGCCTGCGGTGACCATCAAGGTATTCCAAGGTGAGCGTGAGATGGCTTCAGCGAACAAAGTATTGGGTGAATTTAATCTTGAAGGTATTGCTCCAGCAGCACGTGGCACCCCTCAGATTGAAGTGTCTTTTGACATCGATGCCAACGGTATTTTGCACGTGGGCGCCAAAGACAAAGCAACTGGTAAAGAAAACAAAATCACCATCAAGGCCAACTCTGGTTTATCTGAAGAAGAAATCCAGCGCATGGTCAAAGATGCAGAAGAAAACGCAGAAGAAGATAAGAAGTTGCGTGAATTGGTGGATGCAAAAAATACAGCTGAAGCTTTGGTTCATTCAACCAAGAAGGCCCTTGAAGAGCATGGCGCTTCTTTAGAGGCTGGTGAAAAAGAAAAAATTGAAGCAGCCATGAAGGACTTGGAAGAAGCAGGTAAGGGCACTGACAAAGATGCCATTACTGCTAAAACTGAAGAGTTGGGCAAGGTTAGTCAGAAGTTAGGTGAAAAAGTGTATGCTGCTATGGCTGAAAAAAACCAAGCAGCCCAAGCTGGCGGTGATAATGCTAAACCTAAGGACGACAATGTCGTTGATGCAGAATTCAAGGAAGTAAACGACAAGAAGTAAGGAATAGTTTTGGCTAACAAGCGCGATTTTTATGACATTCTGGGGGTAGCTCGGAATGCCTCTGACGATGAGATTAAAAAATCTTATCGTAAGTTGGCAATGAAATACCACCCAGACCGTAATCCTGATAGCAAAGAGGCTGAGGATAAATTCAAAGAAGCCAAAGAGGCTTATGAGATGCTATCTGATCCTCAGAAGCGCGCTGCCTATGATCAATATGGTCATGCTGGTGTCGATCCTAATATGGGCGGCATGGGTGGTGGCCAAGGCTTTGGTGGCTTCTCAGATGCCTTTGGCGACATCTTCGGAGATATCTTCGGTGGTGGCGCTGCTGGTGCTCGTGGTGGCCGTGGTGGACCTCAGGTCTATCGTGGTGCCGATCTTCGTTACAGCATGGAAATCACGCTTGAAGAGGCTGCTCATGGTCACGAGACGCAGATCCGAGTCCCGAGCTGGTCCAACTGCGAACATTGCGGTGGTGAAGGTGCTGAACCTGGTACAAAAGTTGAAACATGTGGAACTTGTCATGGCGCAGGCCAAGTCAGAGTTTCTCAAGGCTTCTTCTCCATGCAACAAACTTGCCCACGATGCAATGGATCTGGCAAACACATTCCTAAGCCATGTAAAAAATGTCATGGTGCCGGTAAAACAAAATCTCAAAAAACACTTGAAGTCAAAATCCCAGCCGGTATTGACGATGGTATGAGAATTCGCTCCGCTGGTAATGGTGAGCCTGGCGTCAACGGTGGCCCAAGTGGTGATTTATACGTTGAGGTTCACATCAAAGAGCACCCAGTGTTTGAGCGTGATGGTGATGACTTGCATTGCCAAATGCCAATTTCATTCATTGATGCTGCTTTGGGTGGAGAGATCCAAGTTCCAACGCTTTCGGGCAAAGCCAGCTTTGATGTTCCAGAGGGAACTCAAAGTGGCAAGACATTCAGATTGAGATCAAAAGGTATCAAGAGCTTGAGAACATCTTTGCCTGGTGACTTGTACATTCATGTGCAGGTAGAAACACCAGTGAAGCTCAATCAAGAGCAAAAAGATATCTTGAAGCAATTGGATGAAAGTCTGAAATCAGGCGGATCTAAACACAACCCTCAACAAAAGGGTTGGGTCGATCGAGTGAAAGACTTTTTTAATTAATTAGATTTAAAGCAATGCTCAGGACCGGGAAATTTCCCGGTTTTGACTTCTTGGACGTAAGCTTTAAATGCAGCCTCGATAGAGTCTTGTCCATTCAAGAAGTTTTTCACAAATTTTGGGCTTCTACCTGGGAATGCACCCAACATATCGTGCATCACCAACACCTGACCAGAGCAATCAGGCCCCGCACCAATACCAATCGTCGGAATTTGAATGGCATCAGTTACTTTTTTACCAAGTTCAGATGGAATGGCTTCTAAAACCAATAGTTGAGCACCTGCTTCTTGCAGGGCTTTAGCGTCATTGATCAAGGTTTGTGCTGACTCTGTTGATTTGCCCTGAACTTTGAAGCCGCCCAAAGTATGAACTGATTGCGGCAGTAAGCCCAAGTGCGCGCAAACAGGCACGCTTCTTTCCACTAAAAACTTCACGGTTTCAGAAAGCCAAGCCCCACCTTCTAACTTGATCATGTGAGCACCAGCTCTCATCAACTGCGCTGCACTGAGCATGGCTTGTTCAGGTGTTGAATATGACCCAAAAGGCATATCGGCAACCAAGAAACTAGATTCTTGTCCTTTGGCCACACAAGCGGTGTGATAAACCATGTGCTCGATCGTTACTGGGAGTGTGCTGGATTCTCCTTGAACAATATTGCCCAAAGAATCACCAATCAAAATCACATCAACACCAGCCTGATCCATGAGGGCTGCGAAGCTTGCGTCGTATGCAGTCAATACAGCGATTTTCTCGCCTGCTTGACGCATTTCTTGAAGTTTAGAAATGGTCACAAGTCCACGCTTGGTGGCTGATTCTTGTAAATAACTCATGTGTATCTTGCCCTTTAAATATGCTGAGTGGGGCAATTGCACCCTTGCATCCTATTAATTCTTTGATGCTCAACATTTGGTATGTATTTCGTTAATTTACCAAATCCTGGGAGGTCAATATCCGGAGCGATTTCTAAGAGGGGGAAAAGCACGAATGATCGTTCAATCATTCGCGGATGTGGAATCGTTAATCTTTCGTTTTGAATCGTTAAATCATCGTACGCTAAAACATCTAAATCGAGTGTGCGTGGAGCGTTGATGTAAGGACGCTCTCTACCGAAAGTGTTTTCAATGTTCTGACAGATTGACAAAAGATCTTCAGGAGTTAATTCAGTCTCAAGAGAAACAACTGCGTTGATGAAGTCAGGACCTTCAGCATCAACAGGGGCGCTCTGATACATACAACTGCGCGTGAGTACGCGCAGCTCAGGATGTTGAGCTAAACAAACAATGGCGTCTTTGATGAGTTGCTTCGTATCACCAATGTTGCCACCAAGACCAATGAAGGCCAATGCCATTGGAACTCCCTTATTAATATATCTGTACTTTATCGTTTTTTTAATTAGTTTGCTCGACTGCTGCTGGTTTTACGGCTTTTGAGCGCGTTCTACGACGCCTTTTTTTTGGTGTGGAAGAATTTCCAGCCGTTCCAGAGATATTTTTTACTTCTTGCATAAGGTCTGCCCTAGACAGATCATCACCTTGCCAAAAGTTTGTCCACCACTGACCAATTTCAGCATCAATTTCTTGAGTTTGGCAGCGTAATAACAAAAAGTCATAAGCTGCTTTGAATTTTGGACTTTCAACCAAGCGATAGGGGTAGCGACCCACGCGTTTTTCTAGACGAGGTTGCATCGTCCAAATTTCACGCATATCAGCTTCGTGACGTCTTTGCATACCCAAAAATTCTTTTTGTCGTTCAAAGACCTGATCAATCGCAGCATGCAATGCTGGAACTGCTGGCATCGAAGTACTTTCAAAATGAGCCCATGCTTCCTGAACATCATGCCAAAGCAGAGTTGCGAACAAGAAACCGGCAGACACTGGTTTGCCAGATTTAATTCTTTCGTCAGTATTTTCTAGAGACTTCTTCACAAAAGCAGTTCTATCTTCATCGCTGAGAATGACATCAATGAGGGGAAGTATTTTGTGATGCAAGCCAACTTTTTCTAAACCCTCAATCGATGCCCAGGCGTGACCCGACATGAGTAACTTCAGAATCTCATCAAATAAACGTGAGCTTGGTACATCCTGAATCAAGTCTCCTAATTCACTGATTGGGGCAAGCGTTTCTTTTTCAATCACAAAGCCAGTTTTGGCAGCGAATCGAATAGCCCGTAACATGCGAACAGGATCTTCACGATATCGTTGACTTGGTTCGCCAATCATTCTGATAACTTTGGCATTTAAGTCTTTCATGCCATCGTGGTAATCCAAGACAACTTCTGTTTGCGGATCGTAGTACATCGCATTGATTGAAAAATCTCGGCGCGTGGCATCTTCTGCTTGATCGCCCCAAACATTGTCTCGAAGAATTCTGCCGCTTGCTGCCACATCGGCTTGATCGGCTTGTGCGTGGGCTCTGAAAGTAGAAACCTCAATGATCTCTGGACGTTCTTTGCCGTAGAAAGTGACGTGCACAATCTGAAAGCGTCGACCAATCAATCGTGATCGACGAAATAGTTTTTGTACTTGATCAGGTGTGGCATTGGTTGCCACATCAAAATCTTTCGGCGCAATGCCAAGTAGTAAGTCGCGCACCGCGCCACCAACGATGTACGCGTCGTACCCAGCTTCTTGAAGAACATGGGTTACTTTGACGGCGTTCTTGGAGAGGAGTTCAGGATTGATTCTGTGAGTTCGCTTATTGATTTTTTCTGCAGTCAGAGCATGACCATGAATCAACTTCTTTTGACCTGTTGGCTTTTTTAGCAATTTACTGATGAAGCGACGAATCATGCAAACAATTCCAAAATAGGCCACTGATTTTTCACTGCAAGCTCACGCAATCTGCTGTCTGGATTGGTAGCGACTGGGTGAGATGCTTTTTCAAGTAAAGGCAAATCATTGATGGAGTCTGAATAAAAGTAACTGCTTTGTACGGTACTCAAAGAAAGCTGTTGATCTTTGAGCCATGCTTCTAAGCGAGTCACCTTACCCTCTTTGAAATTAGGCAGACCTGATACTTTGCCTGAGAAGTTGCCTGTCAGTGGATCACCAATCACCTCTGGTTCGGTAGCGATCAAGTGATCAATATGAAACGCAGTAACAATGGGTCTTGTCACAAAGCTATTGGTGGCAGTGACAACGCAGCACAAATCACCAGCATCTTGATGGCGTTTCACCAAATCAAAAGCGCTGGTTTTAAGTTGCGGTTGAATCACCTCTTCCATGAATTGAAGGTGCCATTCATTTAATTGTGCTCTTGAGTGTTCTGATAAGGGCTTCAGGGCAAACTCAAGAAAGGCGTAAATATCCAAGCGACCAGCTTTGTAGTCAGCGTAAAAACGTTCGTTCTGCTGGGCGTAATACTCAGAGTCAACCACCCCGATTTTGGCTAAAAATCTGCCCCATTCATGATCGCTATCAATGGGCAATAAGGTGTGGTCTAAGTCAAATAAGGCAATTTGTGTCATCTGTGTAACATTATGCTCAATTTTTTTGAGCAAGCATTTCTTTTAATAATGGCAGAGTGATCGCTCTTTTGGTTTCAAGCGAGTACTGATCCAAAGCTTCTAGCAAAGACATCAAACTTGGCATATCGCGATGAAAGTGTTTTAAAAGCCAAGGAGCGACTTCACTGGAGATTTGTAAGCCCCGCTCAGCAGCCGCTTGTTCAAGCGCTTGAAGTTTTTCGGAATCAGAAAGAGCATGCATTTGAAACACCAAACCCCAAACCAAGCGCGTTTTTAAATCTTCGCGTATTTGCAAATGTGATGCTGCTGCAAGACTGGTTGTAATCAAATACTGTTGACTGGCTTCACGAATCAAATTATGAAGTCTGAACAGGGCGCCTTGAGCAAACTCGCTCAGATGATCGATGTCGTCAATACAGAGCAAGCCTGGGGCTTGATTGTTTTCAATTAAAACATCTGCGCACGCGCGCCATTCATCCATGCTGCTCTCGTGGTTGAGCAAGAAAGCATTGATGCCTAACTCAGAAGCTTGCAATTGAAGAGCTGACAAGAGATGGGTGCGACCAGATCCACTGGCACCCCACAGATGAATCATCTTTGAATCAGCATTTGACGCTGTTTGATTGTTCTGGGCTTGCTGCCAACTTCTTTGAATATCTTTTAAAACAGCGATTAAATTTTCATTGCCAGTAGCAATGAAGTTATCTAGCGTTGGCTTGGGTGTGTGACCAAGATCCAGTGCTATTTGGCGAGGCAGTGATGGCGATTGAGACACTAAGACTAACCTCTGTACCAAGAAGAGTTTTTATAGAAGGCCATCAAATGCCGTCCTAAGACCAACACAATCGCACTCATTGGTAGAGCTAAGAGAATGCCGAAGAAGCCAAACCAGCCACCAAAAAGAATCAAAGCAAAAACCACCAAGACTGGGTGTAGGCCTATTTTCTCCCCCACTAATTTAGGTGTGAGGAAGAAGCTTTCGATTGTTTGACCAACGATGTAAAGCGCGAGTACCGCAAAAATACTGACCCCTGTCTCGGCTTGTAAAAGCGCGGATAGTAAAGCCAAGATGAGCGCAACACCATAACCAATGTATGGGATGAAGATCGCCAGTCCTGTGAAGAGGCCTAGTGCGATTGCTCCAGTCACGCCTAAGAAATAGAGGCCCATTGAGTAATA
>CALKUJ010000280.1 GCA_937996825.1 uncultured Polynucleobacter sp.
TAGTCTCCTTGATTACTTCAGCGTTCATCACCAACTCAAGCTCCTCCATGCACCAGATGTGTCTACGGTCATCATGCCCCATCAACTGGTCAAGCAGCATTGCATCCTCATAAGTCTCCACAACCACCATGATTGAGCCGTCCTTCATCAGCAACTGGCAGTTCTTAATCTCCGGCACGGGCTTAACGCCACCTGCCACAGCCCACGCATCCAATGCTGCGTAAGCCTTCTTCATCCCGTCCACTGCCTTTGCCAACCTGACTTCGTCCCGCTGCTTCTGTGCAGCATAGATTCTTTCGTTCTGTTGCCAGACCTTGGTGCGGAACTCACTATCCACCAAACCAATAATCCTTTCAACTCCCCACTTCCGTTCATGCTCACTTTTGACGTTAATCAACTCAATCAGCTTGCTTCGCATAAACAACTCAAAAGGGTCTGAAGGAATACTCGGCTGCTCCACCTTCTTTTTTATGTTCCTTGTTGCCACTTTCAATCCTTTTTCTTTTCTTACATATTACTTACAAAACAATCTCAAATGCAATGCGACAAAAGGACATATGGTGTGTGTCTTATAGACCCACACACCATTTGTCCTACCTAATTGTCGGGACAAATGGCTTTCCCATTTGTCTCCCATTTGTCCCCATTTGTCCATTTGTCCATTTGTCCTACCATTTGTCCAATGCTTATTTACTGAATGGAATCACAGTACCTGACCCATCGTTTTCAGCATAGATTGCCCAGCACCAATCGTTGTGAATCTCTACTTTTTCGAGGTCAGTCAGTCCAAGTTTTACCCTTGCCCATGCTTTATTGAAGGTTTGTGGCTCCACATCGCTGCCCATCTTTGCCTTGAATTCGTCACGCCATTGGTCTAGCTTGATGGCTTTATTGCGCTTTCCATCAATGTTTTCCATCATTCCAAACTTCTTGATGGCACTGTGCAGACAGTTCAAAGCAAGCGTTTGGTTGCGTCCACCACCCGTTCGATCTGGCGGAGCTGATGCTTCCTTACGTCCTTGATTGACGTTCATCTCATTGTCCACTTCCACCGCCAAAGATGACACCGTATCGAACCCCAAACTTGTTGTGGATAACTCCACCGTAATCATCTGGAAACCGTACCTCTGACCATCCTCACCGTCCTTCTGCTTGCTGATGTGCAAGATGCCTTTGGGCGCGTCCTCGATGCGAATGATCTCAAGTTCCGTGTCCACGGCCCCCAATAGTGATGAATGTCCCCTCAATCCCTTGGTGGCATCCTTACCAGCGTGGTGAACGACTAGCAATGCGCAGTTGTACCGTCCTTGGATTGCACCCGCCGCCGTAATGAACGCTCCCATGTCCTCACTGGCGTTCTCATTGCCACCGCCAAAGGCTCTAGCTAACGTGTCAATCACTACCAACTCAAACTGGATGTCATGCGTTGCTTGGATGTCATCAACGGCTTGGATGAGGTCTTGGATGTCGGTGGCACTGCTTCGTAGGTTGATCTGCTTGCGTAGAAAGAATACTGGCGCACCACTTGGCGTGCTGTGATGCTTCTTCATGGCTTTGATACGCGCACCGATACCGCCGTGACCCTCACCAGCAATGTAAAGAACTGCACCTTGATGCTTGACTTCTTTAGTCAGGAATTCCCTGCCAGTTGCAATGCACTCCGCAATGTCCAATGCCACGAATGATTTGAATGACGCTGGTGGTGCGTACAACGCGACAAACGCTTTCTTAGGAATGACATTTTCAATGAGCCACTCCACAGGCTCATCGTCGATGTCATCCAACTGCTCAATCTTGAAGGGTTGTCTTGTTGTATTGATGGTTGATGGTTCAACTGACAAGGATTCCTTGACAGTTGTCTCTTTTTCCTCTTGTTCCGCAAACCTAGCAGGTATCGTTACATCATCCTCATCGCCTAGTTTCTCAGCTTTCTTCGTGATTGCTGCCAAGTCCTGCTTGTCGTAGCCGTACCTGTTTACGTACTCATAAGCATCTTCCTTGATGTCGTCCAGCGGCAAGTCCACGACTCGGATGCTGTTCGTCACGTTCTTGATGGCTTTGACCGCCTTCTTCGCAAACTCCCAACCAACCTTGTCGTTGTCTGGCAGGATGACCACGTTCAGCCCTGCGAAATACTGAATGGCGTCTTCAGGGAAGCTGCTGGCTCCTTGATGAGTACAGGTCGCACAGACACCAATGGACTTGAGCGCGTCAGCGGCCTTTTCGCCTTCCGTCAAGAAGACTGTGCGGTTGTTGACTCTGGCTTGCTCCACCTCTGGCAAGTTGTACGGGACGATCTTTGCACCAGTGATGGTTGCGTGTCTGCGTCCCTGCTCATCCACTCTCAGCTGCTTGTATGTCTTGCCCTTGGCGTCAAACGTCTTGTAACGCTGCTTAATGAACAGCGTTACACCGTCCTCGTCCGTGTAGTGCCACTCCTGTTCAAGCGTTGGCTGCTGAATTGGCTTGATTGACGCTAACAGTTCTGCTCGTGGCTCCAAGTCTGGCAGCAGTCCATAGTCCCTGATGGCTTGGAACACATCGTGCTGATCGCATCCACCGTGACACTTGAACAGCGGTTTGCTGTCGGGGCCATCAGTGATTGAGAGACTCGGATTCTTGTCACCATTACCCTGCCCATGCGTAGGCAATGGACAGCTTGCCAACCAGCTCCCATTGACCTTCTTCGCGTTGCCTAGCGCCTTTGCTATTTGTTCGGCTTGCATTAGTCTGCATCCCATTCTTCTTCTAGTGTTTCAATACGTTGCTCCAATTCATAGACCCTTTGAGCCAATGCAATTACGAGCAACTCCATAAATTCTTCGTTGAGTATTTTCATAGTGACAAAAAAACGGGACAGCCTTCAAGCTGCCCCGTCTTTTCTAGATGCTTAGAACATCTCGTCGTCTTCAACAGCCAAGGCTGCGGCAGACTTAGGTGCTGCTGCTTGAGCAACTGCACCACTTGGTGTGAAGTCTTGCTCACCATCATCAGCAGGGGCGTCCATACCTTCAGGCTTTGCAACCCATGACACAACATTGAAGTTAGGGATGCGAGTTGTACCCTTACCGATCTTCTCCAACTTGCTGCCTGTGTACTCAATCACTGGCAACTTTCCAGCATTGGCAGCGCGATCTGCTGAAGCTGCTTTGTAGAGAGCTTCCAAGCCCATGTTTGGACCTGTACCGTTTGCACTCCACTCCACAGTACCGAGTTCCTTGTTGTAGAACTTGACGCTGAAACCGCGCTTATGTTCAGGAGATGGCTGTTTGCCTTTCTGACCAAGAGCCGCATCGGGTTGCCAATCACGCGCACCTTCAGCCAACAACATCCAACCTGTTTGCACATTGTCGATGTCGAAGACCACCTTCTTTAATTGGATTTCTTCTTTAGCGTTGTTCAGCCAAGCGTTTGCAGATGGCATGAAACGGATGTAGTTACCAGAACCACCAGAGGATGAGAGATTAAGCATTTGAGCCTTTCGAGTTTAAAAGTGCCACGATGTGTGGCGGGGTTTGGATTATTCACCAAGTCCGACTGCTCTTGCAAGAGTCAATCCAGAAGATTCTTTCTTGGTGATGTCATCCAGCAACACCCTGTCATCTTTAGACAACAGTTTGCTTGCTTCTGCGGGACTAATGATTGACGTGACATAAATCAATTCCCGACTAATTCCGTGGGAGATGAGAGCCTCAACTGCTGCTGCTTCATCTTTCCATTTGCGTAACGCGCGTTTTGGTTGCAACTGCCAACCACGAACAACTGCGCCACCTTCCAGACGCTCTGTGGCGTACTTACGCAAGGCTTTGATGTAGTCCTCGACAGCATCAACCTTTGCCAACATTGCACCTAAGTCTTCTTCGCTCATGGTGTGCATTGCTGGCTGTGCTGCGATCTCATTGAATTGCTCAACGTGCGCAGGACATGTTGCCTTGGCTGGACACCACTGGCAAGCCTTCTCTGTTGGCGTTGGTGTTGTGGAGCCTTCAGCAATAGCCACCAATGCTGGTGTGAGATTCGTTGCAGCCCAATCATTCAATTCCTTGAACGTCATCTTGTGAGTGCGTGGCTCACCATGATGAGGCTGAATGATTGCCAGCTCAATGTCCTTGAACTCTGTCTTAAGACTACGCATTGCACCAATGGCATAAATCTTCATCTGATCTGAATCAGCATCAACGTAACCACGACCTGTCTTCAAGTCAGCAATGACCAATGTGTCTTTCTCGAAGTTGTACGCAAGAACGTCAGCAGTGCCACCAAGATCAATCTTGTCTGATTTGTAGGCCGTGACGTATTGCTCTACCTTCAGTGTGCCTAAACGCAGCTCCAAATCCCTGATGTGGTCAACGTGAGCTTGCGCAAAGTCTGCGTTTTGTGAAGTGATGGTGATACCTTCAACTTCCTTGCCGATGAAGTCCGATGGAGATACACCCGTCAAGATGCAAGTCTCAGCAACTGCATGAATGGCTGTGCCAATCTGCGCAGCTTCTCCTGCTGGTTGATACGGGATGCCTTCGCACAGCTTGACGGATGCAGGGCAGTTAATCCAGCGTGATGCTGCACTAGGTCTTAGTTTGATTGTCATGGTTTCACTTTCTGTTGTAGGAATTCTTTTCTTCTTCACGCTCATGGCTGAACAAGTTGTAGATGGATGAACGTATCTCCTGCGGCACTGCCCAACCGCACACGTCAGGGTTCAACATATCTTGAAAGATGTTGTTGCGAGCTGTGAGCTGCGCTTGCGTCTTCATGAGCTCTGAGCCAAGCCAGACAATGTGTTCGCGCATCACTTCGGTTTCTGATTTGTTGTCTGTCATACGTTCACTTCAATGGCAGCAATTAGCTTTTGTGCAAACAAGTATTCAGGTGTTTGGTGGCCCGAACGTGGTGTGAAATCCTTAATTAGTCCAACGCAACGCTGCTTTTCTTTTGCTGAAATTAGCTTTGCAAAGTTTTCAAGATTTTCCAATGAAACCATTGGCTTGCCATCTGATGACCAACACAATCCTGATTTTTTAGCAAGCTCAAGCATCTTCATCTCCTTCAAGACATTCGTTAATCAAGTGTTGTTTAACAATTTCCAAACAGCCAATGGCTGTTGACATATATAAAGTATCGTCATACTTGTGAATCAACGCAATCATTTCATCAACAAGACCTTGCGATACTGCTCCTTGGTTTAGATTCATATCCAGCTCTCCTTAATCTTGTCAATGATTGACTTTTGCTTAACAACATCAGTCAGCACAGGCGCATCATTCATTCTCTTGATGTCATCTTCAATGCGCTTGTATGACTCATTTAATAATTCCCTGATGCACTTCTCACCGTACTCCCGCATCTGCTGCGCGGAATATTTTGCTTCAAGTACGCTGCACTTGCGTGGTAGGCGTGGGAGTTTCATGCTTCACCTCGTGCAAGCGCTTTGAACTTCCAATACTGCTGTGAGTGTTTCTTATATAAATGTGACCACTTGTCAGTCAAATACAAGAACTCAAGTTGAGCCTCTATTGCATACTCAAATTGCCAATCTTCAATGTGAATTTGCATCATCAACAAAGCACATGATCGTTGCCATTCAATATCAAGCAATGTAGTAAGACTTTCATTTTTTTTCATGCTTCACCTCGTGCGCGAATTTTCATACCAATCATCGCAGGTAGAGTGTTTGGGTGCGATTCATCACATACCCTTGCACAAAATGCACGCTCCATCGCAACAGCATCAGCCACCAGCTTCATTACCCAAGGTGGAACTTCACGATGTCCTGCAAGTTCTTTGATTTCTTGATTGGTCATGCTTCACCTCTTGCTCGGATTGAGTTCGCAATGTCTTGTGCGCGTGAATCTCCTTCTGGACAATTTCCATGACCACATCCACAAAACCATTCTTCAGCGATAACAGCACACGCTTCACGCTCTTTAGCTTCGATCAGTTGAGCAAATTTAACCAAATCATTTATTTCATTTCCTTCATCATCAATCCAAATGCAAGCCATGAAAGCTATGTCGTTTGCAATATCAATAATGTCTTCTTTTGTCATTTGTTTCCTTTTAGTTTTTTACGTCAGCACTTGTTTGCAAGTACAGACGTTTTCGTCTTTAAAGTTTCGTCCCGTAGTAAGCAATCATCGTGGCATCCGATCTGCCACTGTCCTTCACCCGCGCAAACAGTTGCTGATGCTCTGGATGCAGCTCCATGCAGCGATGACGGATTGCGTCCTTGCCTTTGCCGCATTGCGTTGCCTTCATCCACGCTTGTGGTGTGACGAATGTGATTGGCACTGACAGCGCAGCCAATGCACCTTCAATCAGTCCAGCAGCACGACCAAACGCAAACATTGATGTCACGCCTTGGTTGGGCATTGCGCCGACCTTCTCCACGATTGCGTGAGTTGGGTTCAATTCCTTGATGGCAGCAGCAACACCTTGCGCAGAGATGTGATTCTTTTTCTTGCCACCTCGAATGACCTCAACGCAAGGCATATCAATGACGCGCTCAAACTTGCCGTCAACGTACAGCGAGAACGCGCCGTTTGCACCTATATCCACACCCAAGCATCGAATCATGTTGATTCCTTCGTTAGCGTGTCAATGCGAGTTGCAATAAGGCGATCAAGCGCAGCTTTGAGCTTGTCCACGGATGACACCAATGGAACTGTCTTGCCTGAAATCCAACGAGAGACTTGGGCTTGGTCTAGACCAGCCTCACGGCTGACCTCTGCCATATTGAAGCCAGCAGCCGCAGCTCGTTGCTTGATGTCTATGATGTATGTAGATGTGTTCATGTGCAATATGTTAACATGAACTTGACTATGTAATCACATAACAAGCAAATGCAACAAAATCACATCTTAAAAATCTTCAGTAACTATCCAATAAACAAGCAGACAGCAATAGTTGTTAGCCAGTCTGGATGCCAAGACGAAAAAGGCTTTCTATCTTTTGATGAACTGGTGTACTTGATTGGAAGAATAGAGCGTAAACATCGGCTTCTTAAACGAGTTCTTGGCATTAAGACGAAGGCGCAGCATACGAACCTAACCTATGCCTTCAATAAGCGTAGAAAACAGTTTAGGCAACAGGCAGAACCTCGCGCTTTTGCTGAATACATTAGATGTGGAGCTGAAATACGCCGTCTTCAGCTTGAGTTGGCTGTTGACAGGAAGTGCAGACAGATGGCCTCCAAGTATTCAAACTAACCAAAAAGATGGGTGACAGCGAACCGCCACCCATTGAAAGGCAACTGCGCAGAGGAGAGCTACGCAGCATAGGCAGCAAGAAACCAGACTGCCGACTAGGATTTTAGGGATTTGTAGTGCAAACGACACACCTATTAAAAATAATCCTTGTCATGCTAATCAAGTGTGATATGATTCACTCATCAACAACCACTAAGGATTGAAACTATGAAGCAACAAATCAAAAATCGTTATACGGAAGCAGTATTGTTTGAATGTGATGTTCCAAATGACGTACAAGCAAGCGGATTAGCAATGCGCCATGCTTTAGAACAGGCCGTGAAAGCAGGCGCTAACTTGGCAGGCGCTAACTTGGCAGGCGCTAACTTGGCAGGCGCTAACTTGGCAGGCGCTTACTTGGCAGGCGCTTACTTGGCAGGCGCTTACTTGGCAGGCGCTAACAAACTTATTGGAAAACGACCTTTATTTATAGTTGGACCAATTGGTTCACGCAATGATTATTTTCAATCTTTCATCACAGAAAAAGGTTTGCTTGTTTCTGCTGGATGCTTTCAACAAAAAACAATTGATGATTTTCGTGCGAAGTTGTCATCAACCCATCAAGATAACGATCACGCCAAAGAATATGAAATGGCACTTTTGATGGTTGAAGCTCATGCTGCTATTTGGACACCAAAGGAAGAAAAATGAAACTCAACAACACAACTCGCACCTATCCACGCACCATGCAAGATGCCTTCCCAAACACAGTAGAAGCCATTGAGCAACGCCAGCGTTGGGAATGGATGGAAGGCAGCAGCTCTGAAGCATCACAGCAAGCTGAGTATTGGGTACACATCACGCTGGCCTTTGCTGCTGGTTTCTTGGTTTCACATCTTTGGGGTTGAGCATGACAGACGATTTAATTAACGCAGCAGCTAATTCAATGTTTAGTCCTAATGGACCAACAGTGAACCCAACACAAGCACAGCAGCAACAGATTTCTCACATTCAATCTCGTTCAACTGGTGGGCCAGCATTTCCAGTTGCTTCATATCAAGGTCTTACGATGCGCGATTACTTTGCTGCCAAGGCGATGGCTGTAATCATGCCATCAGTAGTGGCAGAACTACAAAAGCGATCGTACTCAGAAGACAAAGTGCAACAGCTTCGTGATGCAGCAGCAGGTGCTTGTTACGGAATGGCTGATGCAATGCTGAAAGCGAGGACAGAATGAGCCGCGTACAAGCAGTAACAGAAGACATCCAATTCGTTGTCAAGACAGCGTCATTCACGCCGCTGCCAACAAGTCACTTGATTAAAGAGTTCGGTAAGTGGATTGAGCAGCAAGCCAAGGAAAACAACTTTCTTGTTTGGCGTTGCTCAATTGAAGGCTCTGCGCAAGATTACAACTAATGCTTTTTGGAGAGGAACAATTTATGTCTGAGCAACTACAAAACGACATCGACGACATCGTGACTGACTTCATTCGCCGTTCAGGTGGCAAGATTGGAATGATTCGCCCTGATGACTTGGCATCCATGATTCGTGAAGCAGCCAGCCGTGGCGCAATGGCTGGTTGGCTTGGTGGTGTTAAGCAGGAACGTGAACACTCACGCGCTATTCGCAGCAAGGAGCAGAAGTAATGAAAACACCGCACAAACACGCAGAGTTCATCAAGGCATGGGCCGATGGCTCAGAGATTCAATTTAGATATAACGCCAACATTCCTTGGAGTGATGTGAAGGGCGTTTGCGGTTGGGATGTTGATTGCGAGTTTCGCGTAAAGCCAGAGCCAAAGTCAGACTATGTTTATTACGGTGTGTTCGACATGGATGGCTCTATGTCAATTGAGTCTTGCTTTACAAAGAACAATGACAAAGGCGATCACATTAAAGTTACCTTTGACGGCGAGACGGGAAAACTGAAATCAGCGGAGGTCTTATGAAAAACCGAGTACAAGCCCTGCTGATGGCGCGTGAGCTGGAAGCCTACCAAGCTGAGGGACCATCAAAGATTGCAACCATGCTGTGCGATTTGGTCAAGCAGCTTGAGATTTACGAGCAGGAAGTTGACTCACTGCGTGAGCGCGTGAAGACTCTTGAGATGGACATCATGGAGCAGAGCCAGTGAGCAAACCTCGAAAGAAGTACAAGCCAAAAGGCGTTCGCCTTGACGCTGTTCAATGGGTCATCAATGGCTTCATGAACATCAGCGAAACAGGTGATGCAATCCTGCATTTGAAGATCAAAAACCATGAGTCATTGGAGTGTCTGCGCAAGGGTGAAGCCACGCGCATTGACATTGACACCATCATTGGCGCGTTCAACATTGCAGAAGCTCTGGCACGTATGCAGATTGGTGATGACTACGCCAAGGAAATCAAAGCTGGTCAGGATGCTTTGCTTGCAGTTGCCAAGCGTGGTGTTGAGCGTGATGACAAGTTCATCTTGAAGGCTGCTGAGATGCAAGCCATTAACTTGACGATGGAAGTACACGATGCCCAGCTAGAAATTACAACCATTGGCGAGTTAGAACAAGCCATGAAGATCGTTGAAAAAGAAATCAAGATGCGCAGAGCGCGTCCAGTATTGGAGAAAACGTAATGTGTAATCAAGCATTGATGGAACAAGTGAAAGAAGCATTGACGCTTGCGCGTGAAGCCTTGTCAAGTACAGAACCAAAATTTATGAGCGAACAATTTGACCTTGAAGAAAAGGCACTTGTTGCCATTGACTTTGCATTGGAGAAACTATGAGTAATTGGCCTTTCAACTATCCACCAAAACCGTGGACACAGAAGCAAATCAAAGAACACGCGCAACAACAACGCGCACAACTGCCAGAGGCTCCGCTATGAATGACAAAACACTTAATGTATTTTTTTCATTTGTTTTAGCGTACTTTTTGGGATTTTTAATCACTTACGGTCACGCGTACAACTCACGACCAGATATGAATCGAGTTGCTGGAACTGAGATTTATTACAAGGTAAGCGAAGCATCAAAAGCCTTTGATTCTCTTTTCATATCAGCATTTTGGCCTCTGTATGTTTCAACTATTGCGTGGGAGAAGTAAATGAGTAAAAAAGCAATGAAGCTGGCACTTGAGGCGTTGAATGTTGCAGAGCATTTTGTAGAAGAATATGCCGCATCAAAATACTATTTTGCACATATCTCAGCCAAAACAGCCCTAGAAGAAGCACTAGCCAAGCAAGAGCAACCGATCAAGGAAGTTGTGGTCAATGCTAATTACCGTGAAATGTGGAAGCAGCAAGTTGAGATGAATCAGCAATTAACTGCTGCCCTCTCAGCACAGCCAGCCAAGCAAGAGCAGGGTGAGCCTGTGGCGTGGTGTGTGACATACAACAAAGAATTGACTGGAAACATCTACGAGAACAAGAGGATTGCTGAAATGTCAAAACGCAATCTAGATGCTAGATATGGAACGGAAAACGCAGAACGTGCCGTTATTCCTATTTACACCACACCACAACAACGCAAGCCGCTGACGGATGAGCAGATTGCAGAAATGTGGGATGTGGTCTGGGAAGTTGCACACCGCAGCACACTTTTTGGCATCGCATCGTTTGTTAGAGCAATCGAAGCCGCTCACGGCATATATGCCCCTTCGGAGCGGCGTCCTACGGACTTTAAGGAGTAAGACATGATTAGAACAAACAACCTTTGGGCGCCACTTGTAACAGCAGGTCGTAAACCTTGGATTATTTGGACTTGTGTTCGCACAACTCGCAGAGATGCAAAGGCTGCTTATCTTGAAGGATTCCCCGAGAGTTACCACAAAGAACATCTTGCGAGGATTAAGTTCATCAAGGTATTTGTAGCCGCCCACGGCATTAAGGGTGAAGTATGAGTGGATGGCGTAAACGTGGTGGAGGAAGACCAAAATGAAATACATCGACCTAATAGCTTACCCAATCATGCTGGCAATTGTCTATGTGTTGGTTGGCTTCTTGAACTGGAACAAAGACCCTGATTCATGGATGTTTGAGCATCGTGCAATATGGATTTTGTGGGGAATGGCATGGGGTTATGCCTTGCAATGCCGCATCAAACGAGGTGGCACACCATGACAGACTTCGCACATGAAGACATCTCAAATATTGCCTTGCTTTGCTTTGTGCTTGGCGTTGGCTTCTTAACTTTCCTTGGTGTAGCACTTGCCTACATCACAACCCTTTTTTTAATGGAATCATTCAATGACCGTGATTAACGCCTTCCACCCAGATTACGTCAAGACGTATATGCAGGACTTTATGAAAAGCATCCAAGTGCAGAATAAGCACAAGATGTCATCGCACAGCATGGCTGAGTTGACGGATGAAGCTCGAAAGACAAACCCAACGCATGGGACAATTCATCACTTGATTAAGCCACTTCACGTCAATCGAGTCCCACAAAGGATGGGAGTTCGAGCAAAAGGTTACAAGATGACAATGGCTGAAGTGATGGATGATCTTGTGGAAGTTAAGCAAAAGAAACTAACCACCAAAGAAAAGATTGACCTCGCACCTCGTGAGTTCAAGATTTACAGCCGAGCTGGTACAGCAAACGTCACACCTAAAGGAAAGAAGAAATGAGTTATTCAGAATTGGAATTGAAGGTATTGCGTTGGTCTGAAGCGCGAAAGATTATTCCCAACAGCACAGCATTGGCACAGTTGCAAAAACTTGAAGAAGAAGTGAATGAGCTTCGTGATGGCATCACATCAAACAACATGAAAGAAATTGTTGATGGTGTGGGAGATTGCACCGTTGTACTTATAAACATCTGCGCTTTGCTTGACGTTAATCTGACTGATTGTTTGGCTCATGCTTACGAGCAGATTAAAGACCGCAAAGGTTACATGAATGAAGAAGGAATATTTGTAAAGGAGACTGTGTAATGGGTAAAGGCAGCCAAGCGAGACCTATTCCTGATCGCAAAACATTTGAATCCAATTGGGACGCAATCTTTAAGAAGACAGAGGACAGTTTTAGGTTATGCGCTGATTGCGGTCAGCCGATTCATAAAGACTTAATCCACACCTGTTCACCGCAAGTGAAAGAAGACAAATGACAGACATCAACGAAACATTGGCAGAACGTGCCAAAACTCATGGACACTTTGAAAGTCAAGCGCAAATCTGTCAAGCATTGACGGGAATGGCTAGGAGTCGTCATGGTTGGCATAGTCTTGAAGATGACCAGCGAGAGTCTTTGGAAATGATTATTCACAAGATTGCTCGTATTCTTAATGGCAATCCAAACGTGAAAGATCACTGGCATGACATTGCTGGATATGCAATATTGGTGGCGAACAGATTGAAATGAAGTCAGTCCAGCGACCAAGGCTCATCAAAGCAATCATGGATAAACCTTTGACGGCCACCGAAGTGTCAAAGGTTATTCATTGCCACGTGCGTCACGCAAGAGCAATCTTGCATGAGCTTTACAAGAATGGCAACGTGTTCATTCAAGAGTGGCATCCTGCTGAGTACCGCGACATTCCGACTGCTGCTTACCGTTATGGCATTGGCGTTGATGCCGTCAAGCCAAAGCCTATGACGAGTACGCAGCGCGTCCAGAAGATGCGCGAGAAGGAAGATGTGGAGAAGAAGGCGTTTCGTTTAGCACGTGAACGCCAGCTTCACAGAAAGATCAAACGCGACCCGTTGACGGCTGCGTTCTTTGGGTCAGCGTCCAAGTAAGCCGTACTTGGCTAGTTCATCATCAATCTGTTGTTGAGTGATGACGGGATGCTCTTGAGCCAACAAGTCAGGAGCAGCAACTCCCATTGCAGCAGCAGTTGCAGCAGTTTTACGCCAAGGGTCAAAGGCTAGATCGGAAGAGCACACGTCTGAACTCCAGTCACCT
>CALKUJ010000281.1 GCA_937996825.1 uncultured Polynucleobacter sp.
GCAACACAGACAATTACTGTGAATAGAGTCAACTATCGATTGACCGCATATGAGCCAGCCAATAACACCATTGAGGCTGGCATCAAAGTTGCTTATTCGTTCTAAGCACCATTTCTCTTTAGTTCTTTTTACGGAACTAGACTGAGGAATAAATACTCTAAGAAGATGATGATGTGAACTATCCCTTGCAAGAGGGTAGTTCTGCCAATGGCGAGTGTCAGTGCGCCAATAAAGAATGACAAATACATCAGCGTCATATTGAGATCGCTAATGCCCAGGCTAAGCGGCAGGTTAAAAAAGATCGCAATAGCTGCCACTGTCGGAATGGTTAGTCCAATACTGGCTAATGCAGAACCTAGGGCCAAGTTCAGGCTGCTTTGCAGACGATTGGCCTTGGCTGCTCTCACAGCTGCAAACCCTTCAGGCAGGAGCACCAGCAAAGCAATAGCAATACCCACAATAGTCTTTGGGGCGCCCGCAGCTGCAACACCTCTTTCGATCGCTGGGCTGAGTAATTCTGCGAGACCGACGACAGTAATCAGCGACAGAATCAATAAAACGGCACTAACGGCAGTCTTGAGATTGCTGGGCTTTAGCGCATGCGCATTGCTATCGGTTTTCTTATCTTCTGCTTTCGGTAAGTAGTAGTCACGATGGCTCACTGTTTGAAAAAATAGAAACGCAATATAGAGCGCAAATGAAGCAATCCCTGCAAAAGCGAGTTGGCTTTTTGTAAAGTCTGGACCAGGTGTGCTGATGGTCACCGTGGGCATTACCAAAATAAAAGTTGCTAAAGCAGTGAGTACTGCTAGCGCTGAATTGGTGCCTTCATTGCGGAAAGTCATCTCGTGATGGGTTAGGCCACCCATGAAGATACAAAGGCCAATAACGCCATTAATGACAATCATGACGGTTGCAAATACGGCATCACGCGCAATAAATTCTGCCCCATCGTGACCCGTTAGCATCATCGAGATAATGAGTGACACCTCAATAATTGTCACACTTATGGATAGCACCAGCGTGCCATAAGGCTCACCAGTTTTGTGAGCAATTACCTCTGCGTGATGAACTGCGGCAAGAACGGCGCCAATCAGAGTGACACTCATCAGGGCAATAAACCAAGTTTGGCTCAATAAGGCAGTCATAGATGCAATCTAGAAAATAAGGTTAAGCTAGTGGGTGAAGACACCCCAAAAACTATTGATTACTGAGAGTTTAAAGCCATCCATGAAAGCCATTATCTTATTTGGGCACGGAGCAAGAGATGCCCGTTGGCGCGAACCATTTGATCGCTTGGCAGGATTATGGCGTGATCAGAACCCCAATACTCCTGTTGAACTCGCTTTTTTAGAAATGATGCAACCTTCGCTGGAAGAAGCGGTCGCCGCCTTAGTCGCTAAAGACGCCAACGAAATTATTGTGGTGCCGGTGTTCTTTGGGCAGGGCGGTCATCTCAGAAATGATTTCCCGGTGTTGCTAGAGTCCTGCCAAAAGCAGTTCCCTGGGATTGTATTAAGCGCTACGCCGGCTGTTGGTGAAGACTTGGCAGTCTTGCAGGCCATCGTTGATTTCGGGGCTAGAGCTCTTTAAAGTTTCGCTGGTTTGACTTTCATTTCTTAGAGCCTCACCAATCATGATGAGGGCCGGCGAGCTGCTATCAAACCAAGCGTCAGCCTTACCTGCCGCTAATTCTGCTAATGTGCTCGTCCATTGACGCTCACGTGGAGAGCTCACTGCTTCCAGTATTTGTACTGGTGTATCTGAGGTGTGTTTGCTGAAGCCCTGGGTGTTTTGCTCAATCAATTGCTTAGCAATACGAGCCGCATCTTTGCGACCCATGTAGTACACCAAGGTGTCTGCATTTGGATTGCTTATTGGAGAGGTTGAGTGTGCTTCAGGTACATTCTCAGTGCCTTGCGCAAGCGTTACAAAGGCAACACTACGTGATACTCCGCGTAGCGTTAACGATTGCTGAATACTAGCTGCACCTGCTAATGCAGCAGTAATGCCAGGAACAACTGAAACTTCTATACCTGCAGCCTTGAGTGTCTGAATTTCTTCATCGGCACGACCAAAGAGCATTGGATCGCCACCCTTAAGTCGCACAATCACCTGATGCTTATGTGCAGCATCTACTAGGCGCTTATTAATAAATTGCTGTGCTGAAGAAAGCTTGCCACAACGTTTACCAACAGCCACCTGAATTGCTTGTGGGCAGAGCTCCAGCATTGCGGGATCAACCAAGGCGTCAAAGAAAACAATATCTGCTTTTTCTAGAAGCTTTGCGCCACGAACCGTAATGAGATCAACCGCACCAGGGCCCGCACCTACTAGGTAAACCTTACCTAGAGTATTGATTGATTGTTTAGATAGATATGTCATTGGATCCATCTTGCTTAGGCGCTGGGCGTAACGCGCGTAGTTCTGGCTCCACGCCAGCTATTTTGAGTAGTCACGCTGTATAAATCAAACTGCTTTAGAGCAACATCCAGATTTTGATCTGGGCGCAAAGCAAAACTATCAAAACCAACACGTGCACCTTGTAAAAGTTGATCGATGAGTACGTCGCCAATCGCACGAATTTCACCCGACCAAGCAAACCGACTACGCAATAGCGCTGCAGTACTAAAACTTCTGCCATCTCTAAAAATAGGGAAGTGCGCAGCCACCAAAGGCCATACTGTTTTGCCTGCCTCAACAATGTCGGCATGTTTCAAAATATCATCATCGGTTGCAAACCAAACACCAATCTGACCATCTTTTGCTTTAGAAATCACATCAGCTTCATGGTGGTGAGTGATCCACCAGGTAAATGGCACCAGAACCTTATGAGCGCCGTGCTCTAGGTCAGGTAAACCACCTTCATCTTGGCTGCCACTCCAGATTTGCCATTCATTTACGGCTAAAGTGGGCTTGCCATCTTTTGGAAAATGCACAATTTCTCGATGGGAGGTGATATTCAATTGACTCATGTCGCACTTCCTTCAATTGCTTTCTCGGCCTTCTCTTTTTTCTTGGCATTCTTGTATGCCGCTTCTTTGAAAGGAGTAACTCCTAAGCGACGATAGGCATCGATAAACGATTCATGCTCGCTACGTTCTGCAACATAGATGTTGATGATGTTAGTCATCACATCCGGTATCTCATCAGCATAGAAAGATGGGCCGATGACTTTACCAATAGCAGCATCATTACCTTGTTCGCCACCTAAGGTGATCTGATACCACTCTTCACCGTCTTTATCGACTCCAAGCACGCCAATATTGCCAACGTGATGATGGCCGCAAGCATTCATACAACCTGAGATGTTGAGTTCCAGGTCGCCGATGTCATGCAAATAATCGAGGTTATCGAATTGCATTTGAATGGCTTCAGCAATAGGAATACTTTTCGCATTTGCGAGTGAGCAGAAGTCGCCACCTGGACAACAAATGATGTCGGTCAGTAAACCAATGTTTGGCGTTGCCAAACCAGCTGCGCGGGCTTTTTCCCACAGTGGGAAGAGGTCGCTAAGTTTTACGTCCGCCAAAATCAAG
>CALKUJ010000282.1 GCA_937996825.1 uncultured Polynucleobacter sp.
ATTCCTTCGTTTCGCCATATCGCTCGGGATGCCTCTGCCGAACGTATTGAAAATAACGTTAATCAAATCTTGGCAGCATTGGGCACCGAAGATGCGCTCAACCTAAAGAAGGCGCTTCTTCAAGATGCTCTTGAGGGCAGGATCGCTAACAACATCGAGAAAATTCACATGCTTGTTAAATCCAGTGCAATGGAGAAAACTCTCATGGCTGGATATGGTGGTGCGGGTGCCCCCACTGGAATGACTGGTGGCGGAGTTCTTCAGAGCGAGTCTCAGGAATTAGGCCCAAAGAAGCTATCCTTTATTACGTGCGATCACTGCGGTAAAGAACAAGTATACGGGAAATTCCAAGTTAAATGCCGTGAACCCAACTGTGGAAAGGCTTTTTCTATGGCTAAACTAGAGAAATTCTTTAGCTTGCAGAAGTCAAAGCAAAATTCTCCAGAAGAACAAAAGAAAATTGATGAATTCTTGCGAAATAAGAAAGCAGGCAAAGCTCAAGAACACCCCCAGAAACATGGGAGATAAGGGTGGACGCTATCTACCTCCGCAGCGACCTGGCTCTTTTCATGGAGAAGGCCACACTACATCAGGAAAGATAGTGCATAAGCGCGTTGGCTTCACTAATAACAAAACTAGGGAACATGGCGCAGCCACTGTTCCCCAGCAAGAAAAACATCATTGGGTTTGGGATCATCACGTTAAACGTTGGAATCACATGCATACGACACTTGGCAATGCAACAATTGGTCAAGGTCCGCGATCAGCACCAACGATTCAACCAAATCAGAACAAACGACATACTGACGAAGAATAAATTACTTACCAATCTGATAATCACCATCAGATGATGAGTCTTCAAAAATTGATTCGCCGTTAAGTTGTTTTCCTAAATTAGCAAATTCTTCACAATTCTTGATTTTATTCATTGCTTCTTTTTCAACTTTCTTGACTGTTTCAACAGAAAGACAGTTTAAAGCAGCGACTTCAACATCTGAAAGAGTTTGATTAGATGCAAACTCATCGATGTACTTAAAGAAACAGTAATTAGCCGTTTGACTATTGACAGCCCAACAACAGCCGGGAAGAGCTTCCTCTTCCTCTTCAGAAAGTTCTTTCCCAGCTGTTCTAATTGCTCGTAAACGCATTACTGCTAACGGGCAGAAACTTTCTGGCATTGTCTTGAGTTTGCGTGGGCAACGAGGATCCATTTCAGATGCTTGAGAAAGTTTCTTAGACATTAGTGCACCACCGTTCCAGCAGGCACTTCAACTTCTGCAGTAGGTGCTTCAACAATTGTGGCAGGCGGAGGATTACGGATGCCAAGAAGTTCAACTGTGTGATCCATACCATTCAACTTGCAAGTTACTTTGGCACCGACTGCCTGACCAGAAAGCCCTTGAATGAGAGCGGGAACGCCACATTCAGCAAGCTTAATACGTGACCGGAAGATGCCAGTATCGTCAGTAGTTGTTGAGGTGATGATTACTGTGCTATCATCTTGTACCTTATCACCAATGGTGAAATTACCCTGCTTATCCTCAGCATCAGAGGCTTCAATGAAATCATTTAGACGAAGCTCTTCAGCCTTTACTTGCATTGCCTTCATATCAAAATTACCGACAGTCTGCATAGCAAGAATCTTGTATTGAAGCTCATTAATCGTAGCAAACGCCTTACCAAGATCCTGGCTAACAGCTTGCATATTTTGCATCACCTGCTGAACCATCATCTGTGTAACACGACCAGCCATCTGCAGATTCTGCAGTTCCTTATCAAGACTTTGAATCTGCTCAGTCTTAGTAAGCTTAGGTTCCTGCTTCACACCACGCAATGCTCCACGAATCGGCTTCATTATTGTTTCTCCTTGAGTTTCTGACAGAAGAAGCGAAGCAACTCAACTTCTTCATTTGAAAATTGTCCTACAGGGGTTTCATTCTTTGTACCGAGAATTTTTCCTAGCTCGGTATTAAGGAATGTTCGAAGGTTGTTCTCAATCTTATCGAAGATTGGACCCTTCTGCTTGATAATTCGCTTACCAAGAATAGCATTAATTGCATTAGCGGTCTCAAGCTTAATTTGTTCACTAGAAAGC
>CALKUJ010000283.1 GCA_937996825.1 uncultured Polynucleobacter sp.
CTTGTGCACGCTTGCGATCGGAATTGAACACGTAACGCACCAACATGTTCAGAGTTGTGGTGTGCGTTGTGGTGCGAACGTTTGCCTCCTTCAAACGCTTTGCCAATTCTTGGCGCAATGCCTTTTTGTCGTCCGTGCTTGCATCCATGAAACGGGATTTGTAGATGTGCAAGCACTCAGCTTGCAATGAATAGAGGCCTTCATTGGCCTTTTTGTAGTCAGTCTTTTCCCACTTATCGCGGCGATCAGACAAAACGTCCAGTTGTTGGATGATGGTTGCTGCGAATTGCAGGTTGCTGTTGCTAAGTGTTTTTTGGCTCACGGTTTTACCCCTTAAAAAGTTGGAATTCATCAACATCAACTCAGCCCCATGCCTTGTTTTTGTTAATGCACGAATTTTCTCCAACGTCAACACCTATAATTAACATATCCAAATTTATGTTTTTATTTGTTGACATTTATGAGAAAAACAATTCAACCGTGGGATCCAAGAGGTAGCGATTTCTCTCGGCAAGGCTGGCACGCGAAGCCGACAGCAGCGTTCATGCTGATGTTTGAATTTCTTCGTCTCAGCCCGAGCTATGAACTGGCCCGAGTGCATAGAACGACTGGACTGAGCAAGGAGCAAAAGAAAACGCTGCCAAGTGATTTCAAACAGGTACTTGCAACCTACGACCGTTTAGGTGATGTGCGAACAGCCCTATTTCGTGGATGGTGGATAAACCGTGGACTACCTGCGTTTGGCAATCCCTATTCAAAACCCATAGTGCACAAGATTGCATCTCTACGCCCCAATCAAGAGGTGATGCTTGCCGATGTAAGCAATGAGCTAAATCAATTTCTTATTGACACGCGATCAGATGAAGGCTTAACTGAGTCATTGCTCGTATCTATCCCACTTGGTGGTCGCCGTTCCGATGTACTCAAACAAATCAACAAGCTGCTGGAGCAAAACCCACCAACTAAAGTCAAACTGCCAAACCCAACCACGCAACTAAAACTGATGGGCCAACGTTTGCACGCCAACGTACTTCTTCGTGGTATGCGGTTGCTTTTGATTAAAGCTGCCAAGCCTAAATGGGAAAACTGGCGACTGGGGGCATATACAAAACTGAGTCCAAGCTACGCTCTTGAACTTGATTACAACGGCCCCAAGAAAACAGCATCCGCGATTGAGCAAGATGACCGAATCATCATGGGAAAAATCACCTCTCGTGCACTTAAACGCTTTGAGCACATGGCTGAAAACGCTGCACGAGGAAGATTTCCATGTGACAAACCTTGCGAGATCAGCCCCTTCGATTACGCCGCCTTGGCAAAACGTATTAAACAAACGTTGAGTTGGCAGAATACTGAGAAAGCACGGCTTAAAGCGTTACAGGGCGTAAAGAAAGCGTAGGCAGAAGCCACTAGATGAACGTCCCGTTACTGGACGTTTTATCTCAAGCCAGCCGCTCCGCCGCCATAGTCGCAGTCATCTTGGAATAGTGCTGCTCCAGCATCCCGACAGATGTACCCATCTGCTTTGCCAGCGTGTGCATGTCCATCTGTCCGTCCATCAAGCTCATAGTGGCGTAGCAATGCCGCAATGAATACAAGCTTCGGTTTTTGCCAGTGATCGCATCAACTCGCATGCCACTATCTTTGAGCAACAGTTCGAATGAGGTGTGCATACTTGTTGGGCGTTGTCCTGTACTCAAGCTGAACACATAGGCATCACTCTTGGCTGCAATGGCATCGTTCAAGTTAGCACCTACTCCTTGTCTTACTGCCAGTCGCTCTAACGCACTAGCTGCACGATGCTTGGCAATGAGCCAACGCCCACCAGTCTTGCCACTTACCCAGATACGCAGGTAACGCACATCAGTCTTGCCATCTGTGTACCACTCGATGTGCTTCCACAGCATGTTCATGCTTTCCCGACCTGACCGCATTCCAGTA
>CALKUJ010000284.1 GCA_937996825.1 uncultured Polynucleobacter sp.
GTCAACATTGCTCTAGGTAGGCGATCTCCACAAGAGTTGGCAATTCGTCTGAAGATTTTGATTGATGACGAAGGTGGTTCCGAGCAGATGCGCTTAGGCGCTTCTGATTGGGTTGCACCAAATCAAGAAATTAACCATCATCAACGCCAGGCGATTCTGGTGGATGGTCGTGAGGGCAACTCAATTCACTTCCAGGGTTGTTGCCACCCAATTCCTGGCGATAACATCATTGGCTACCTCGGTAAAGGTGAAGGCCTTCAAGTACATACCAACGATTGTCCAGTCGCTTTGCGCATGCTTTCCAAAGATAGCGATAAATGGGTTGAGGTGGAGTGGGGCAAAGAGCTCAATCGTGAGTTTGAGTTGGATCTGGCAATTGATACTCGCCAAGGCAAGGGCGTTTTAGCAAGAGTTGCTAGCAGTGTGACTGCTGCCGATTCAAACATCATGAATGTTTCGATGGAGGATCGCTTCAAGGAGGACTCCGTGACAATTCGCTTTACGATCCAAGTTTACGATCGCCTGCATCTCTCTAAAGTGATGCGTAGCTTACGGGCTAATCCTGACGTTATGCGTGTCACTCGTACCCGCGCTATTTAGTTTTAAAGATACTGAACGTCTAGGATTTCAATTTCAGTAGGCCCAGTTGGCGTTTGAATAAAAACGCAATCACCGATTCGAGATTTAATGAGGGCTTTGGCTATGGGCGATACCCAGCTCACATGTCCCTTATCTAAATCAACCTCATCTACTCCAACAATCGTAATAACCGTCTCTTTGCCTGCTTGGGGCCCCTCTAGGGCCGAATAGGTGACTGTTGCCCCAAAGAAGACCTGGTCGGCGTCATTTTCACCGGATTTTCGGGCTGAATTGTCAACAACTACGGCAAATTCAAGGCGTTTATTGAGAAACCGAATCCGCCTATCTATCTCCCTAAGGCGCTTTTTTCCGTAGATATAGTCCCCATTTTCGGACCGATCACCATTGCTGGCGGCCCAGTGCACAACCTTGACAACCTCCGGCCTATCAAGGTTTAAGAGCTGTAGGAGCTCGGTCTTGATGCGTTCGTGACCAGCGGGGGTGATGTAGTTCTTCTCTTCCATGGCATAATTATGGCTGTTGCGGCTGTAGCTCAGCTGGATAGAGTACTTGGCTACGAACCAAGGGGTCGTGGGTTCAATTCCTGCCAGCCGCACCAAAACTAAAGGGCCTAGTGTAAAGCTAGGCCCTTTTTCATTCAAGTTCGCTCATTCTCCAAATCAAGGCCGATGGGTTAGCTTAAAAAGCTTACATGACACTGTATTGACCCATTCTTTAGTTCTATGTGTTGGTATTGATTTGGCTTTGAATGACTCAGTAATTGTGTTTAAATATCTCCCGAATATTAAGCATTCTTAAGCATTGATTTTAAAAATGCATCCAATGAAATCGGGGCATGTGTCACGAAATTGTTTGAACATGTCTTTGAGGGAGAATCGGATTGCGACATTTTGTTTTCATCATTGCGCTCTTTAGCGTATTTCAGCCACAGATGGCAAATGCGCAATCATTTCCACAGAAACAAATTCGTTTGATCGTGCCATTTGCACCAGGTGGCAGCACAGATATGATCGCGCGCACCATCGCCGAGCCATTGAGTAAAGTTCTCGGTCAACTCGTTGTGGTGGAAAACAAAGCAGGTGCGGGTGGATCAATTGGTGCATTGGATATTGTGAGGGGTGGTAAAGATGGTCATGTGATTGGCATGGCAACAGTGTCCACCACTGCTTCAAGCCCAGCGATCAACAAGAAAATTGGTTACGACCCAATCAAAGATTTTCAGCCAATCACCAATATTGCAGCCGCACCCAATGTGATTGCAGTGCATCCGAAGTTAAATGCTAGAGACTACAAATCATTTTTAGATTTGATTAAAAAAAATCCTGGTAAATACAGCTATGCCACTTCAGGTGCTGGTGGTATTGGTCATTTGCAAACCGAGTTATTCAAAAGTTTGACGGGTACTCAAATAAATCATCTTCCCTATCGTGGAGCGGGGCCAGCTTTGTTAGATGCGGTTTCAGGAAAAGTGCCCATCATTTACGATAATTTTCCATCGGCTTATCCGTATATCAAAGACGGTCATTTGGTGCCAATACTTGTTGCAGCTCCCAAACGCTTGAACAGTTTGCCGCATGTGCCAACCTTTACAGAAGTAGGTTTAAGCTCAGTCAATCGCATGGCCTACTATGGTTTGATTGGCCCTGCCGGGATGTCGAGAGAGGCTGTGGAAAAGATCCATGCTGGTGTTCTCAAGGTTTTGCAAGATCCATCGGTGAGAAAGCGCATTGAGGATGCCGGAGCAATCATTGTTGCTAATACCCCAGAACAGTTTGCTTCAGAAATCAAAGCTGAATATGACATCTATCGCGATGTGGTTGCCAAGCTTGGCCTGAGTTCAAATTAAATTCAAAGAAGCTCTATCACCAGCCCTCATGCGGTTTGAGATGGCCTTGACCGGTTGGGGGTATTGCAAGCTTGCACGCTGATCGTGAACTACCGCTATCCTAGTACTTCATTCACTCATTTACTTTTATTAAGAAGCAATGAATCTCCCTCGTTCTTTCAGATCTATTGAATTCGCTTGGCTCTTGGCTGCCCTGGTGGTTTCTGTGGCGTCTTTGAGCAGTGTGGCTTATTTGGCAGATCGCATGCAAAGAGCTTTTGAGAGAGATGCCAAGCAGCTCATTGCATCAGATGCTTTGATTCAGAGTGATCAACCCTTGCCCATTCTTTTTGAGCAAGAGGCTGTCAAAAAAGGATTGTTGGTAGCTAACACCACTGCATTCCCCACCATGTCATCCCTTGGCTCAAATGCTCGCCTGGTAGCTTTAAAAGCCGTCACTGAGACGTACCCCTTGAGGGGCAGTCTGAAGACTTCTAAAGATCCATTGGATATCAAAGGAGCTGTTACTCGAGGAATACCATCGCCAGGTTCGGTGTGGGTTGAGCCTGCACTTTTGGCAGGTTTATCAGGAAAGCTGGGCGACCGTATCACTTTAGGTTCCAGTAGTTTTGTGATTGAAGCGTTGCTCACGCAAGAACTGGATAAAGGGGCTGGCTTTTTAAACTTTGCGCCACGCGTCATGATGCGTGACGATGAGTTGAGTCAAACCAAGTTGATTGGTTTTGGCAGTCGCGTGACCTATCGTTTTTTAATCGCAGGTCAAGACTCAGGAGTTCGCGATTTTTTAATTTGGGCGCAAAAAGAGATTGATAGCAAACAATTGCGGGGTATCAAAATTGAAGGAGTTGATAACAATCAACCCTTGATGAGAGCCACGCTGGATCGTGCCGAAAAGTTTTTATCCTTGGTGGCCATTTTGACTGCCATGGTCGCAGCTGTTGCCATGGCTTTGGCTGCTAAGCGCTACACCAGCAAGCAGGCCAATCCAACAGCTATTTGGAAGTGCTTGGGAGCCAATAAGCGTCAAGTGTTACTCGAACACTTCAAGGCCAGTTTGGTGATTGCTCTCTTGGGGGGTGCCATGGGGGCTCTCTTAGGTTGGATTGGACATCAAGGTTTGCTTTTCTTTTTGGGTGATTTGCTGGTGGCAGATTTACCATCAGCCTCCATCTGGCCATTGATCTGGTCATTATTGGTGGCAGTTGTTTTATTGATTGGATTTGTTTGGCCACCATTGTTGTATTTGAGTGATATCTCACCGTTGAAGGTGATTCGTCGTGATATTTCAGTCAGACATCCAGCCTCTTGGTTGTTGATGTTCTTTGGCTTGATCAGCTTCTTTGTTTTGCTTTTAAGTGTTGCTAAGGATGTCAAATTAGCTGTTCTAACTTTGGGCGGATTTTCTTTGGCTGCTGCTGTCTTTGTTTTGGTCTCTTGGCTATTGATCAAATTAACTGCCAAGATGGCAGAGCATTCATGGTTGGGTCAACATGTTGTGCAACGCTTTGTTTGGCAATCTCTATCAAGAAGATCTTTGTTCACTGGTTTGCAAATAGCGTCTTTGGCGATTGCCATCATGGCGCTCTTGCTTTTGGCGGTGGTGAGACAAGATTTGATGAGTGCTTGGAGGGGTAGTTCGCCTCCTGATGCTCCTAATCGATTTTTGATCAATATTCAGCCAGAGCAAAAAGCAGCGATCGAGCAAAAATTATTGAGTGCTGACATTAAAAAAATTGTT
This sequence comes from uncultured Polynucleobacter sp., assembly GCA_937996825.1. Taxonomy (GTDB): domain Bacteria; phylum Pseudomonadota; class Gammaproteobacteria; order Burkholderiales; family Burkholderiaceae; genus Polynucleobacter. The sequence goes on from CALKUJ010000284.1 coordinate 4,185, forward strand.
TTGTATCCGATGGTTCGTGGTCGCTTGACGCATATCAATGATCAAGTGGTCTTGCCGCAAGATTTTCAGGACTCACGTGCTCAGCGATTGGTTGATAGAGAGTTCAATCTATCCTATGGAGCCGAATTACCTGATAAAAATAAAGTGACTGCGGGAACCTGGCATGGCAATACGCGCATGCCTGAAGTGTCGATTGAAAAAGGTTTGGCTAAAACACTGTCTTTGAAATTAGGTGATAGCCTTATTTTTGATATTGCAGGCATTCCTGTTAAAGCAAATGTCACATCGATCAGAGAGCTTGATTGGGGCACCATGCGAGTGAACTTCTTTGCGATCTTGCCAACTCATCTTTTGAGTGAAATGCCTCAAACTTGGATCACAGCTTACAAGCAAGGGCCTTTGGTGCCTCAAGTCATGCCTTTGGATATTTCTATCGTGGCTCAATTTCCGAATGTCACTGTTGTTGATGTTGAGTCCGCTCTGAATCAAGTCCAAGATGTTTTGAATAAATTATCAGCAGCTGTGGAATTGCTGTTTGGATTCACGGTCATCGCTGGTATCTTGGTATTGGCAGCTGCCCTTGCATCCACTCAAGATGAGCGTCTTAAAGACGCTGGTTTACTCAAAACCTTGGGCGCTAGTCAGGCTCAAATCAGGCGCGCCTTTTACACAGAGTTAAGCGTGATTGGTTTTATTTCTGGTCTGCTGGCTTCTTTGGGCGCGATTGGGGTGGGTTGGGCTTTGGCCGCCCACGTTTTTGAATTCAATTTACCGATTCCGTGGATCGTGATTGTCTACGGTGTTGTTTTTGGTGTATCTGCTTGCGTCTTGGGTGGGCTGTGGCTGCAAAGAAAGATTTCTCATACATCGGCCTCAGAAGTTCTCAGAAGTGTTTAATCAAGAATAAAATAAAAACATGTCACAAGAAAAAACCACTTATGAATTGATTGGCGGAGCTGAGAAGCTGCGTGAGTTGGTCGATCGTTTTTATGACCTGATGGATTTGGAAGAGAACTATCAGGGAATAAGAATGATGCATCCTGCTGATTCAACTGCATCCAGAGAAAAGCTATTCATGTTCTTGAGCGGCTGGATGGGTGGCCCCGATTTATTTGTTCAGCAGTATGGGCACCCAAGACTCAAAGCCAGGCATTTGCCATTCTCTATTGGTATTTCTGAAAGAGATCAGTGGTTACAGTGCATGCGCCAAGCAATGAAAGATGTTGGCATCCATGGCATTCTTTTTGAACGCCTGATGCAATCATTCTTCACTACCGCTGACTGGATGAGGAATCGTGCTGGGTAATTGAACCAGACGAGTGCCAGACCATCGGTCAGGAATCGATTGACGATTCTTTCTATCTAAAACAGCTGATAGTGGCCACAAAAATAAAGTGATTGAAAAGAAAATAATTGATACGGACCCACCCATGCTGGCCGTTGGATTCATTCTGATATTGATGAAGAGTAATAGGGCTGCAGGTATTAACCAAAGTGAGCCTATCGCAAAACGCATCAATGCTTGCGAACGTTTCATGATGGCGCCATCTTCATTGATCAACTGAATACGCCAGGTTTGCATGGCGAGTGTTTGTCCTGTTTTGGTCCAGTACCACATGAAGTAGAAAGCCAAGACCAGGTACATATGAGCCATCAAAATGGCAGAGGGTGCTGTGACCTCAAATAAAACCCCAATGATCAAATGCGGCACTAGAAATGTAAAAGCTAGTACGCCAAATAACACCAACATCTCATAAAGATTCAGAGCGATGCGACGTTTGATGGTGGGCGCTGGCAGCGACCTGAGGTAACTTGGGGGAAGGGGGACGAATTGATTGGATTCTTTCACAAACGCTATTTTAGCGTTGGTGAAGTGACTGCGCTTGGTTTACTTGTTTGCGCTCTTTTTTGAGCTAACAACTTTTTCTCTTCGGCAGAAAGTTGCTGATAGCTTTCCCAAGCTGCGGCTTTTTTCTCAGGAGAAATATTCAGGGTGCGAAGGTAGTTATCTCTGGCACGTTGGCGTTCAGTGGTTGATAAGCTGGCCCACTCAGACATGCGTGATTGAAGAGTACTTTTTTCGGAATCAGACATCGATGGATAGCGGTTCGCTACATCCACCCATTTTTTTTGACGAGAAGGTGTGAGGCTGGACCAATCCTCTTCAAGGGGCGCCAGTATCAAACGCTGATCTTCATTGAGTGCAGACCAGTTTTGAGCATTGGCTACCACGGGGTAGGCCAATAAGATGACAAGAAAAACAGTGATGTGAGAAATCAAACAACGACTTAAACAGATATACCGATTTTGGCATTTCATGTTTGTGAAAGATTGAAAGAAAGATGAGAAAGACATGATCAAATCTTTTCTTCACCCTCTTGTTTGCTTTGCTTCTCTTGTTTGTCTTTCTCAATGACCAAATCTTTGCCGTTGGTGATCAGGTATCTAACAAACCCATCATCTTTGTAGGCGTTGGGGGGCACTGCATCCACCAAAATAGCGCTATCAACCTTGGCAATATCTTTGATGCGCTCATCTTCTTGCCAATTGGAAATCAAAACAATGCCAAAGGCCAAAGCGAAAATTGGCGCGGCACCAAATGCACCCCATGCTCGATTGCGCCAATCTGAGCTTGTTGAATTTGAATTCTTGAAACCTTCTCTGACCCAGTTATGGAACCAGAATGGTTGGCGTTCCTCTAATTTCGCCGCCAATGCGAGTTTTCTCGCATTTTCTAGACGATTTTTGATGTGTGGTGGCAAGTCTGCCGCACCTTCATTGAGTAAATCACGAGTGAGCGAGGCTACTTGCAACTCTTGATTGCTATCGATTTGAGGGTTTTGATAGTGCTTACTCACAATTTAAATCCTTGTTTTTTAAGGGCTT
>CALKUJ010000285.1 GCA_937996825.1 uncultured Polynucleobacter sp.
CTTGCTCACGCAAACCATCATTTTGTTTCAGGATACTTCGCTGGTTTATGCGATTGGAGCTTATGACATGCTCAAAGGATTTGAAGTGGCTGGTAAAAACTTTGGCCGACCAATTGAGACTTATTTGGCAGCAGCCGTGATTTATTTCTTGATCTGCTTTAGCTTATCTAAGTTGGTCAGAGTATTACAACAACGTGTTGCCATCATTCGTTAAAGTAAAAGAAATTATTTAATAAAGAAAAATACAAAAGAGATCACCATGATTGAAATGAAAAACGTCTCTAAATGGTATGGCAACTTTCAGGTACTGACTGATTGCACTACAAACATTAGAAAAGGTGAAGTGGTCGTGGTTTGTGGACCATCTGGGTCTGGTAAATCAACATTGATTAAAACCATCAATGCTTTGGAGCCTTTTCAGCAAGGTGAAATCACGGTTGATGGCATTGCTGTTCACGACCCCAAAACTAATTTGCCAAAATTGCGCTCAAGAGTTGGCATGGTGTTCCAGCACTTTGAGTTGTTTCCACATTTATCTGTCACTGAGAATTTGACCTTGGCTCAAATCAAGGTCTTGGGTCGCAGCCCCAGTGATGCGCTTGCCCATGGCCTTAAATACCTTGATCGTGTGGGTTTGTCAGCACAAAAAGATAAATTCCCTGGACAATTATCAGGCGGTCAACAGCAACGTGTTGCTATTGCTAGAGCTTTGAGCATGGACCCCATTGTGATGCTCTTTGATGAGCCCACATCTGCCCTAGACCCTGAGATGGTCGGCGAAGTATTGGATGTGATGGTGCAGCTTGCCAATGAAGGCATGACCATGATGTGTGTCACCCATGAAATGGGCTTTGCCAGAAAAGTCAGCAATCGTGTGATCTTCATGGATCAAGGCAAGATTGTGGAAGACTGCCCTAAAGATGACTTCTTCAATAAGCCTGAAGAAAGATCACCACGAGCCAAAGATTTCTTATCCAAGATTTTGGCGCATTGATTTATTCGTGCATTAGTTGCTTGACCTAAATCAAGTGGTTTGTACTTAGCTGATTTGGCTAAGTTTGATTTGATTCAGGTCAAATCTTTATTTCTCTCTCCCTTCTAAGATTGATACGTCAGATAGTGACTATTTTTGAGGGAAAGAAAATGAATAAGAAAACAATCAGCAAGTTAGCTTTGGGTTTGTTGGCAGCATTGTCATTTAATGCAATTGCACAAGAAAGTCCTTGGATGGTTCGTGTACGAGCAACGAATTTGAATTGGGATAATGGCCAGAGTACTGCAGCAATTCAGCCAGGTGGTTCTGGGCTTGATGTCAATGCAAAAGATAAGACGATTCCAGAGTTCGACATTACATATTTCTTCACCAAGAATATTGCAGCTGAATTAGTTTTGACTTATCCGCAACGCGTTGATGTAAGAAGCTATAGCACTTCACTTGGAACTGTGACAGCACTTCCTCCGACATTATTGGCTCAGCACCACTTCACGCAATTTGGTCCATTGAAGCCTTATGTGGGTGCTGGTGTTAACTACACTCGCTTTGGTAGTCGAAATCTTGGTAGCGCTGATCAGTACTCAGTTGAAAAATCAAGTCTTGGTTATGCAGCTCAAATCGGCGCTGATTACATGTTGACTAAAAATTGGGGAGTTAACTTAGATGTCAAGTATCTTCAGATTAAAACAGATGTGATTGTTAACTCTTCAGGGGCATCTGCTGGCACATTGAATCTTAGTCCAATTGCCACATCTGTTGGTGTGACATACAAGTTTTAATCTAATTGGTTTGTTTGAAAGGGGCTCTGTGACTCACAGAGCCCCTTTAACATTTTTATTTTTTTATTTTGTTTTTATCGCTTCTTCGGCCCTGGCCTCTTGCCGACCTGTATTTCTATTTCTAGATTTTTGCCTTTGCGATTGATTGTTGTTTTGATTTTGTCGCCAGGTGGCACTTCTGATATTTGTTTGAGTAGTTGAGTGATGTTGTTAACAGGTTTGTTGTTAACTGTTTTTAAAACATCACCCGGCTGAATACCTGCCTTATCTGCTGGCCCACCTTTGAGGGTGCCATTGATCAAGACACCTTCAGCTGATATTTTGAGTGTGTCTGCCATCTCTGCTGAGATGTTCATGGGTTCAACTCCAATCCAACCTCTGACAACACTACCGTTTTTGATGATGGATTCCATCACGTCTCTGGCGGTGTTCACTGGTATAGCAAAACCAATACCCATCGAACCACCACTTCTGGAATAAATGGCGGTGTTGATGCCAATGAGGTGTCCTCTAGTGTCAACCAAGGCGCCACCCGAATTGCCCGGGTTAATGGCAGCATCGGTTTGGATGAAGTTTTCAAAGGTGTTGATGCCCAA
>CALKUJ010000286.1 GCA_937996825.1 uncultured Polynucleobacter sp.
TCTTCCGATCTTCGTGAAGGTGTCACTGAATTGAGCGGAGTCCAAAATATTGGCTGTTTGATTGAACAAAAACTGACTGACCGCATGAACGATGCCGGGTCGGTCTGGACAGGATATTTTGAGGATGAAACCTTGTGTAGACATACCGACATTATCCATAAAGCCCGAAGAATATTGAAAAATTTCTATAATTTTCGATTGGGAGCTTAAACTTAAGCTTTTAGTACTTAATTACAAGGTCAAGAGATGGGTATTCAGTCTGTGGGCATTATTGGCGCTGGCACGATGGGCAATGGTATTGCTCAAGCCTGCGCAGTTTCTGGCTTGAACGTGGTCATGGTCGACATCAATGATGCCGCTGTTGCAAAAGGCCTAGCAACCATTTCCAGCAGCCTCGATCGCTTGATCAAAAAAGAGAAGATGACTGAAGCAGAAAAAGCTTCTGCCTTGGCCCGCATCAAAACCAGCACCAATTACCAGGATTTCAAAGGCTCACAGATGGTGATTGAGGCTGCAACAGAGAACTACGATCTCAAGATCAAAATCTTGAAGCAGCTGGATGGCATTGTGAGCAAAGACACCATCATTGCTTCAAACACCTCATCAATTTCAATCACGCAGATGGCTGCCGAAGTGAGCAATCCTCAGCGCTTCATTGGTATGCATTTTTTCAATCCAGTACCGATGATGACTTTGGTTGAAATTATTCGCGGCCTTCAAACGGATGATCAAACCCACGGCTTGGTTCAAGAAATGTCAAAAGTGTTGGGCAAAGAACCTATCACCGTTAAGAATGCCCCTGGTTTTGTTGTGAACCGCATCTTGGTGCCGATGATCAATGAAGCCTTCTTTGTTTTAGCCGAAGGTTTAGCAACCCCAGAAGATATTGATGCCGGCATGAAGCTTGGCTGCAACCACCCTATTGGTCCATTGGCCTTGGCTGACATGATTGGCTTAGATACTTGCTTGGCCATCATGGAGGTTTACTTCAAGAACTTCAATGATTCTAAATACCGTCCTTGCCCATTGCTACGTGAGATGGTTGCCGCTGGCTACCTCGGTAGAAAATCAGGCAAAGGCGTTTACAGTTACAACTGATCATGTTGACACCAATTGCTAAATTTCTTGGTTATGCGGGACTGATTCCTTTCATTCTGCTATCCGCTTTGGTTCAGTTTGCTGAACCACCGCTGGATTTTTGGGCTGCGAATTCATTGCTTCTTTATGCAGCAACGATTGCCTCATTTGTAGGAGCCTTGCATTGGGGTCCTTTATTGAACCCTCTTTCAAATCAAGAAGGACATGGTTTTTGGAGATCTAAAGGCGCTTGGATTTGGGGAGTGATTCCATCCTTGCTCGCATGGGCTGCTCTTCACATGCCCTTTTCTTCAGGTTACTTTGTAATTGCAGCAACCCTGGTGCTTGCATTATTGGTTGATCGCAAACAATTTCGTCATTTGATTCATGACGAAGCTTATCTAGCAGAATTCTTAAAAATGAGAACAGTGCTGACAGCAGTTGCAACTGCCAGCCTTATCTTGGCTGGCATTGCTATCAGACAATTTTGATTTGAATTAAATCTTTAGTGGGACTTGGCTTTGGCCAAGAGTGTCTCTGTGTAGGCGATGGCCAAAGCAGAAGCAACAAAGGTCAAATGAATCAAGGTCTGCCACAACAAAGTCTTGTCATCCAACTCTTCTGCATTGATGAAAGTCTTCAATAAGTGAATTGAAGAAATACCAATGATGGCAGTTGCTAGTTTGACTTTCAAAACACCAGCGTTCACATGAGACAACCATTCCGGTTGATCAGGATGATTTTTGAGCTCCAAACGAGAGACGAAGGTTTCCCAACCACCCACGATCACCATCACTAACAGGTTTGAAATCATGACCACGTCAATTAAACCTAAAACAATCAACATGATTTCTGTTTCAGTGGTGCCACCTTTGGCCATGACCATACCAATAAGGTGAACTAACTCACGCCAGAACTGAATCACATAAACAATTTGAGCAACAATCAAACCCACATAGAGAGGGGCTTGCAACCAGCGACTCATAAAAATCCATCGTGGTAGTGGGCGCAACTTATCTTTCATCTGATTTTGTATATCTTGGTTCATGTGTCTCTTTTAAATAATGATTAACTAGCGATAAAAAACGATTTAGCATAAACAACATGCGACAATTTGCTTATTAAACCATGTCTTTATTGCCAAACAACGAGAATTTTACCCCCCTAGCGGAAATGCTGCGCCCTCAACAAAAAGAGGACCTGGTTGGGCAAACTCATCTCTTTGGACCGGGTAAACCACTGGATCTGGCGTTCAGGTCAGGTAAGCCTCACTCAATGCTTTTATGGGGTCCCCCAGGCGTAGGCAAAACCACCATTGCACGATTAACTGCCAACACCTTTGATTGTGAATTCATTGCTATTTCAGCCGTTTTGGCTGGGGTGAAAGAAATCAGACAAGCCATTGAGCTGGCTGAAAATAATCTGCAACAGTTTGGCAAGAAGACCATTTTGTTCGTGGATGAAATCCATCGCTTCAATAAGTCACAACAAGATGCCCTGCTCCCTTTTGTAGAGTCAGGTTTGGTGACCTTTATTGGAGCCACCACCGAGAACCCATCCTTTGAAGTGAATTCAGCGTTACTCTCCAGGGCCCAGGTATATGTTCTGAAGTCCTTGACCCATGATGAACTTTCACAGTTGCTGAATCGTGCCTTGGCAGCATTACCAAGCCCTATTGAGTTTAATGAAGATGCCAAGACAACTCTTCTACAAATGGCCGATGGTGATGCCCGACGTTTTCTTAATTTGATTGAGCAAACCTTCAATGCGGCGCAGACCAGTCAAATCAGCAAGATCACAGCAGAATTTCTCCAGCAATCCTTAGGCCATTTATCAAAACGATTTGATAAATCTGGCGATCATTTTTATGACCAGATTTCAGCTTTACATAAATCTGTCAGGGGCTCGAATTCAGATGGCGCTTTGTATTGGTTCTGCCGCATGATTGATGGCGGTGTTGATGTGAAGTATTTATCACGCCGAATTGTGCGCATGGCTTGGGAAGATATTGGATTAGCAGATCCAAGGGCCATGCAATTGGCCAATGATGCGGCATTAACTTTTGAACGCCTCGGCAGTCCTGAGGGTGAATTAGCGTTGGCTGAAGCTCTGATTTACTTGTGCGCAGCCCCTAAGAGCAATGCGGCTTACAAAGCATTCAACCAAGCCAAAGAGTTTGTAGCAAAAGACACAAGTCGTGAGGTACCGATGCATTTGCGCAACGCTCCGACAAAACTCATGAATGAGTTAGGCCATGGCAAGGATTATCGTTATGCACATGATGAGCCTCACGCTTATGCAGCAGGAGAAAACTATCTTCCTGATGGCGTCAAAGAAGCCAACTGGTATCAACCAACTGATCGAGGATTAGAAGCCAAGATCAAAGAGAAGCTCGCATTTTTAAAATCTTTGGATGAAGCTGCCAAAGATAAAAAGTAAATAGAAAAATAGATTGAATAAAAAATTGAACAAATAAAAAAATAAAGAAATAATTAATAAAAAAAGTCTGCCGAAGCAGACTTTTTTATTTGATACAACTGAAGATGATTCAGCGGCTTAAACCAACATGTCAGCCCAAATGTTTCTGGCCCATGCATTGGCATACACACCCTCAAGAGGATTAGCAGCAGCAGAAACACCACCAGAACCTGGCACTGTGACCATGGTTTTCTTAGCAGCATCATAAGTATGAACGCTGGCAACGTGAACCACATCTGTAGCAGATACGAAGCTGTAGCAAGTGTTGTTGTAAACCGGTAATTGGTTAACTTCAGCACCACTCAAGATGGCCACAACTGCGGCCGCACATGTCTTACCGTGTTGGTTGGCCATGTGACCAGACTTTGGCATACCTGGAGCGATTTGAATTGCATCACCCAAAACGTGAACGTTTGGAGCAACTTTAGATTCAAAGGTCAAGAAATCAACTTCACACCAACGTGCATTCATATTGGCCAAGCCTGTCTTAACAGCGATGGTACCTGCACGCATTGGAGGCAATACGTTCAATACGTCGGCCTTCACGTCATCGTTGAATTCAAACTTCAACTTCTTACCCTTGACATCCACATCCGTTAGATTGTGTTTGCCGCGGTACTCAACGATACCGGCATAACGAGTTGACCACGCTGCCTTGAATAATCCTGGCTTAGATGTCACATCATCGTTGGCATCCAAGATAAGCACTTTGCTCTTTGGCTTGTTCTTTTGGAAGTATTCAGCCACTTGGCAAGCGCGCTCGTATGGTCCTGGAGGGCAACGATACGGAGCCAATGGGATTGTGATGGCGAATACACCACCATTTTTCATGCTTTCCAACTGTTTTCTTAAACCAACAGTTTGCTCGCCAGCTTTCCATGCGTGAAGGACTTCGTTCTGAGCATTTGGCTTGAGCATGCCTGGCAATTTGTCATAAGTTAAATCAACACCTGGGGAGACAATCAAACGGTCATAAGACAATGTTGAACCGCCAGCAAGCTTCACTTGCTTTTTAGCAACATCGACTGACACCACATAGTCTTTGACCAATTTCACACCGTGGTTCTTGCTAAGACCAGCGTATGAAACTGTGATGTCTTCCAACTTCTTGCTACCACCCAGCACCAAATTGGATAGTGGGCAAGAAATGAAGTTTTGATTTGGTTCAATCAGCGTGACATCAGCTGTGTAATTTGAAAACTTACGCACGTACTTAGCAGCGGTTGCACCACCATAACCACCACCAATCACCAAAACTTTGGCATTTTTAGCGTCAATTTTTGTCGAGGCACAACCAACCAGAGTTGTTGCAGCAGCACCCGCTCCTACTAATTGAATAAATTCGCGTCTTTGCATGATCAACTCCCGATTATTTTGTTTTTGCTACTGGTTTTTCAGCAGGCAATGATGCGAAGTATGCAGAGATTTTTTCAATCTGCTCGTCCGTGTAACCTTTGCTCAACTGATGCATGATCGTGGCGCCAGGAATCTTGCCAGTTTTGTAATCGTTCATTTTCTTGATCATTGCGTCTTTATTTTGCCCAGCTAAGCTGGCCATACCACCTTCAGAATAACCATCAGTGCCGTGACAGGCTGCGCATGAAGCGGCCCATTGTTTGATTTGTAAACTTTGGGCGCTGGCCACAGAAGTTACACCTAATAAGCCCATAAATAGGCCTGCCATCAATACTGATGGCTTACGAATGAATGATTGCATCATTTTCCCCTTTATTAACATCTTGATTCTAATTCGGTAACTCCATTTTATACCTTGGGGTTTCACCTTATAGATGGTTGATTTAACTAGCCAAAAGATTATTGAATACACTGATATTTAAAACAAATTCATTCTTCTTATATGAATATGCCAAAAGTGCATGAAGCTGATATCCATACCATTTCCCAGGAACTTTCTTCTAGTATTGCTTATGTTTTTGCCAGACTTTGGCTATTTTTTGGCGTATCTGGCCAGATCCATCAAATCCACATCCACCATCAGACCAAAGTCTTTCTGAATCACACGCCCTTGAGGGTTCACAACGTAAAGTTCTGGAACTCCCCTTCTTTTGCCAATCGCTTTCGCTAATTCTGGGGTCATCATGACCACTGGGAAGGTGTATTGATTTCTGTCCATGTAATCTTTGACTGCTTCAACACGTCGATCAATTGAAATTGTCACAATGTTCAGTTGATCAGCGGGTATTTGTTGTCTCAATTGCTGCAGGTATTTATTCTGCGTTCGACAATAAGAGCACCAAGTGGCCCAGACTTGAACAATGGTGTTTCTCTTGGCCCATTGCTCAGGTGTGAATGTTTCACCTTGAATCGACTGAATCTGTCCCAAGGGTAAATGATCTCCAACTTCAATCGCATGTGCTTGCGACGACAGCAAAGTAAATAACATGCCTAAGAGCATGATTTGCTTCACCGTTTTAGAAAAGAATTGATGCAGACTTTGCATAGAATCAAGCATAAACGAAATGAACCTGTTTGACCGAATCAGAAAAAAAGGCCATTCAACGATGAATGACCTTGATGAGATATCACTGTTACCGTCTTAAAAGAATGCTTGGATATTGGTTTGAGCACGACCCAAAATCAAGGCATGAATATCGTGCGTTCCTTCATAAGTGTTGACCACTTCTAAATTCACCATGTGTCTTGCGACACCATATTCATCAGAAATACCATTGCCGCCCATCATGTCTCTGGCCATTCTGGCGATAGCCAATGATTTGCCACAAGAGTTACGTTTGAGAATCGATGTGATTTCAACCGCATCAGTGCCTTCATCTTTCATGCGACCCAAACGCAAGCAAGCCTGCAAACCCAAACTGATTTCAGTTTGCATGTCGGCCAATTTCACTTGGATCAATTGATTGGCCGCTAATGGACGTCCGAATTGTTGACGATTCATCACGTAGTCACGTGCTCTGAACCAACAATCTTCAGCGGCGCCCAATGCACCCCAAGCAATGCCATAACGAGCACTGTTCAAGCATGTGAAAGGTCCCTTAAGACCTTTGATCTCAGGGAATATATTTTCCTTGGGAACAAATACCTCATCCATCACAATCTCACCAGTGAGCGAAGTTCTCAAACCAACTTTGCCATGGATTGCAGGTGCTGTTAAACCCTTCCAACCTTTTTCCAAAATGAAACCGCGGATATTGTCTTTACCAGTGGCTTCATCAAGCAACTTACCCCACACCACAAAGACATCAGCGATAGGACTGTTGGTGATCCACATTTTTGAACCAGATAATGAATAACCACCATCGACTGGTTTTGCACGAGTCACCATGCTTGCAGGATCAGATCCGTGATCAGGTTCAGTTAAACCAAAGCAACCAATCCACTCACCAGTGGCCAGCTTTGGTAAATATTTCTTTTTCTGTTCTTCACTTCCAAATTCATTGATAGGCACCATCACCAATGAGGATTGCACGCTCAACATGGATCTATAACCAGAGTCGACTCGCTCAACCTCTCTAGCAACCAGGCCATATGCCACATAGTTCAAACCTGCACCACCGTATTGCTCAGGAATGGTCACACCCAATAATCCTAAGTCGCCCATTTCTTTAAAAATGCTGATGTCTGTTTTTTCATGGCGGAACGCTTCTGTCACTCGCGGCAATAACTGTCCCTGACAGTAGTCATGAGCAGCATCTTTGATCATGCGCTCCTCTTCAGTTAACTGATCATCTAAACGCAGTGGATCATTCCATTGAAAAGTCTGACTCATAGAAAATTACCTATCAAAAAACTTATTGAAGCTAGTTAAAAAAATGGGTGAAGCTCTCAGCATTTTCGCGGTCGGTGGTCAAAGTATTCTCTACCTTGCTGTGATCCGCATAACCTAATGACATGCCGCAAATCAACTGTTGCTCTGGATTAAGGTTCAAATGCTTGGCAATCACTCGATGAAATTGTGTGAATGCTGCCTGCGGGCAAGTATCAAGGCCACGAGCTTTCGCCGCCAACATCACGTTTTGTACAAACATACCGTAGTCAAACCAGCTACCTTGTTGCATGACTCGATCAATGGTGAAGAACACGCCAACCGGCGCATCAAAGAATTGATAGTTGCGAGCACCTTGGGCTTTCATCCTATCTTTGTCCTCTTTACCAATACCTAATAAGCCGTACAAGTCAAAACCCACCTTGCGACGACGAGCTAAATAAGGGTCAACCCATTTGGATGGGTAGTAGTTATATTCTTCGGTGTGCTCTTTGAGCGCCTCAGGGTCATTAAAAATACTGAGGATTTCATTGGTGATGGCTTGTTTTGCAGCACCTTGAACGATGTGTACTTGCCAAGGTTGGGTATTGGTGCCAGATGGGGCGCGAGCCGCCACATTCATGATGTCCAAAATATCCTGTTTTTTTACTTCAGTCGGCAAAAAAGCGCGGATTGATCGTCTTGCTTTGATATTGTCATCAACGATTTTGGTGATTTCTGCTGTATTCATTGTTTTTGTCTCTTCTTTTTATTGGGTAGGCTAGAGGATAAAACAGACTCTGAATCTTCGCTGAGGATTTAATGGCTCGAATTTGATCAAAATGGGTCCAAAAAGTCCGCTTTTCACCGTCTCAGGCCGAGATAAAAGCTTTTTTTGCCAAAAATGCCCATTTTTCGGGGTTTTAGACCCCAAAAACCTAGTAAAAGCCCTGATTAGATAATCACATCCCTTTAATCAAATTGTGCGATACTTAGCTTGTAGGTCTTCAAGTAGCTTCCGTCGTTTCCATTTTTCAAAATGGGTGATTCGGTTAGTTGAATCTTCCAGCCCTGCAAAGAAAAGGTGAGAAATCACCACGTTTAATTTTTTTAAGGAATTTAAGTAATGGCAACAGGTATTGTTAAGTGGTTCAACGACGCAAAAGGTTTTGGTTTTATTACTCCTGATGGTGGTGGTGAAGATCTATTCGCTCACTTCTCAGCGATTCAAGGTAACGGATTCAAAAGCTTGAAAGAAAACCAAAAGGTTAGCTTTGAAGTAACAACTGGCCCTAAGGGCAAGCAAGCTTCTAACATCACCCCAATGTAATTTGGTGTTTTGTTCATAAGAACCCGACTTCGGTCGGGTTTTTTATTGCCTGTTTTTCTTGGGTTCTGCTTTGATTGTTTAAATCAAACCCACACCACCCAGCACCGCCCCAATCAATAGCAACAATAAAATGTGCAACTTGGTTTTCCAAATCAAGAAAACTGTGATGATGGTGCACAACCACATTGCCCAGTCATTTTCAAAACTGGCGTCACCGGCACTGATCAACCAACTGGTCGCCAGGATTGCGCCAATCACCAATGGCGCCAATCCTTGCTTAAAAGCTAAAACAAAATCGCTATCTTTATTGGCTTGAACCCACTTGGCAGTTGAGTATGTCAGGATAGAACTGGGCAGCATCACACCAATCATCGCCAACACCATGCCAAAGGTTCCCCAGAGATACTGCGCGTGAATTGTTGCCACAGAGTTAATTCCGATGTGCCAACCCATCATGGCAATCACCAAGATATTCGGCCCAGGAGCAGATTGAGCTATCGCAATCGATGCTGCAAATTGATCCTCCGACATCCAAGCATTTTTATAAACCAAGTGGCGATGCATTTCAGGGATAACAGTGACCGCCCCACCGACTGCCATCAATGAAACAGCAGTGAAGTGTAAAAAAACATTGAACCAAGCAGTCAGTGACAATTCAATCATGGCTTGATTCGACGATAAGTCAAATAAATCGAGAGGACGCCAAGACTCAAGAGCACATGCACCAGAGGAATTCTGATCAAAGCGACTAAAACAAAACACAGCAATGCAATACCAATGGATGGCAAATAACCCAAGGGATGTTTTTTAAGTGCACTGGCTAATTTGAGAGAAGTTCCAGCAATCAAACCTGCTGCAACAGCACCCATGCCTTTGATGGCTCCCGCAACCACCGGATGACTGCCCCAATGAAGATAAGCGATCGCTATGACAATCAATGCCAACATCGGAAATACCAACATACCTGCAATCGCTGCCAATGCACCCAACAATCCAAAATGACGTGAGCCAAAAATAATTGCTAAATTGACAACATTTGGGCCGGGCAGAACTTGGGCCACCGCCCATTCTTCAAGAAATTCTTCTCTTGTGTACCAACGCTTCTTATCAACCAGCTCGCGTTCAGCAACCGGCAATACCCCACCAAAACCTTGAAGAGCAAGCCAAGTGAATACCCAGAATATTTCAGATTTGGATTGAGGTAGTTGACTCATGCTTTTATTTTATCGTGGCAGACAGCATCATAGAAAAACAAAAAGGAGCCGAAGCTCCTTTTTGTTTAAATTGACAGCCTCTCGATGATGACTCAGTTGGTAGAAACCTCTTTAACACGCATCGTTCTTACTTGGTCATTCAATGGGCGCACAGGTCTACCTTGGAAATAAACAGATGCTTGTGACAAACCATTTGTCAAAACTGTAAATGGTGCTTTACCACCGAAAGTGTGTCCTGGGCCAGGCTCAATTGATTGCATCATTGATTTGCCGGTGGCATCCACCACACAAACAATTTGTCTTGATTTGACAACAACATGCACAAAGTTACCAGGCTTACTTGGCTCAGTCACAGATTGCTCTGTCACATTCGCATCAGGCTTTGGACAACCAACATCTGAGGGCAATGGTGAAACCGCAGCAACGTTGGCTGCTGCTGGAGTAGCTGAACTTGGTGCAGCTGGGTTTGCTGGATTCCCCGGATTTGCTGAATTGGCACCTTCTTCCTTAGGATCCTGAGGCGCAGCACCTTCAACCACCACTGCTTGAGGCACAGATGCTGGTGGATTGAACAAAGCAATGATGTCATTCTTGCTGGAGTAAAGACCTCCAGCCACCAACAACAATAACAAGATTGAAATCAAACCGCTGCGTGAACGCTTGGACTTTGGACTTGAAGAATCCATCTGGCCACCAGTTTGAATATTTTCCAAACTGACTTTGACTGTTTTGCTGGCTACCGATGCACTTGATTTGGTCG
>CALKUJ010000287.1 GCA_937996825.1 uncultured Polynucleobacter sp.
TTTCTTGGCAATCAGCGAGCTTGCCTGGCAAGCCCATGCCATCCAACACACCTTTACGACGGGTCATTTCGCGTGCTTTGCGAGCAGCTTCACGGGCACGGGCAGCTTCAACAATCTTGCCGCAAATGATCTTGGCGTCATTGGGGCGTTCTTGCAAATAATCGGTCAATGTTTTGGCAACAATGTCTTCAACCGGTGCACGCACTTCACTAGACACTAACTTATCTTTGGTCTGACTACTGAATTTAGGCTCAGGTACTTTGACAGACAACACGCAACACAAACCTTCTCGCATGTCATCACCAGAGACTTCAACCTTGGCTTTCTTTGCAAATTCATTTTCTTCAATGTACTTGTTGATGACACGCGTCATCGCAGCACGTAGACCTGTCAAATGAGTACCACCGTCACGCTGTGGAATGTTATTAGTGAAGCAAAGTACGCTCTCGTTGTAGCCATCATTCCATTGCATAGACACTTCCACACCAATGCTGGTGCCAGGAATGCCGCCATACGTATCAGCTGGTCGTTCACCTTCTGCATAAAACGCGTTGGGGTGCAACACTTTTTTGCCTGAGTTGATGAAGTCCACAAAGCCCTTCACACCACCTGCGCCAGAGAAGTCATCTTCTTTGCCTGTGCGCTCATCGACCAAACGGATACGTACACCGTTGTTCAAGAAGCTGAGTTCGCGCAAACGCTTGCTCAAAATTTCGTAATGAAAATCTGTGTTTTGTGTGAAGATTTCTGTATCAGGCAAGAAGTGAACTTCTGTACCGCGTTTTTCTGTGTCACCCGTGATGCGCATGGGAGAAACTTCAACACCATCCACCACTTCAATCAAACGGTTTTGCACAAAGCCTTTGGCGAACTCTAAGGTGTGAACCTTGCCTTCGCGACGCACAACCAAACGCAGTGATTTAGACAATGCGTTCACGCAAGACACACCCACGCCGTGCAGACCACCAGACACCTTGTAGCTGTTTTGGTTGAACTTGCCACCTGCATGCAATTCGGTCAAAGCAATTTCAGCCGCAGAACGTTTGGGTTCGTGCTTGTCATCCATCTTCACACCGGTTGGAATGCCACGGCCGTTATCAGTGACACTGATAGAGTTATCGCTGTGAATCGTGACCACAATGTCATCGCAATGACCTGCCAGGGCTTCATCAATTGAGTTATCGACCACTTCAAAAACCAAGTGGTGCAAGCCTGTACCGTCAGAGGTATCGCCGATATACATTCCTGGACGTTTACGAACTGCTTCTAATCCTTCCAAAATTTGAATAGAGCCTTCACCGTAACCTTCACCGATTGGTGGCGTCACTGGCATTTCTGGAGTTTGATTGGGTTCAGTCATAGCAAGTCTTGGTACGTGAGGAACAGACACCTCACGGATTTAATCGTAAAAAGGGAAAAAACGCGTTAAATACGCATTGGCATCACCACGTATTTGAAGGTGGTGTTTTCAGGAATGGTGATGAGCGCTGAACTGTTGGAATCTGCTAAATCTACCTGCACCATGTCTTGATCCATATTGGTCAAGGCATCAATCAAATAGGTCACGTTGAAACCAATTTCAATCGCATCACCGTTGTAATCAATTTCCAATTCATCCACAGCTTCTTCTTG
>CALKUJ010000288.1 GCA_937996825.1 uncultured Polynucleobacter sp.
ACCTTCGGGTTATGAGCCCGACGAGCTGCCAGACTGCTCCACCCCGCGTCTGAAGAATGAAACTATATCAGGTTAAACCCTAAATAGCAAGGACAAGCTGGTTTTCTATCCAGTAATGCTTTGTCTTTTAAAGAAAAATTTAGGTGAAGTGGCTTAATTAGCTCATTTGTTATGTGAAAATCCGCACATGCAAAAACATCTGACTTATGCCCAATTGGTCGCACCAGGCATTTATTGTGTTGATACAGGATTTGTAAGAGAGCATTTCGATGCCAGCTATATGGTGCTGGATGGTGATGAAGTTGCTTTTATCGATGTCGGCACCAATTACTCTGTCCCTAGGTTTCTAAACACTCTTGATGAGCTTGGCTTAAGCACTCAACAAGTTAAATACATTGTTTTGACTCACGTTCACTTGGATCATGCCGGTGGCGCTGGCGAGATGATGCGCGTTTGTGAGCAAGCTCAATTATTGGTTCATCCCAGAGGTGCACGTCACATGATTGATCCAAGTGCTCTTCGAGCTGGAGCTGTGGGCGTGTATGGTGAAGAGATCGTTGAACAGTCTTATGGTCAATTATTGCCAATCGCTGCTGACAGAGTTGTAGAGGTTGGCGAAGGTCATCAAATCCAATTAGGCAAGAGAGTTCTGCATTGTTTGGATACACCTGGACATGCCAAGCATCACATCGCCATTTGGGATCCATTGAGTCGTGGGGTGTTCACAGGAGACACCTTTGGTCTTTCATACCGTGAGTTTGATACTGATCAGGGGCCATTCATCATGCCGACCACCACGCCGATTCAGTTTGACCCGGAGGCTCTAAAAGACTCTGTTTCGCGTATTTCAGCTCTCAAGCCCGATTGTCTATTTCCGACTCACTTTAGCCGAATCAATGGCGTTGAGCGTTTAAAAGATCTTTTTTTAGAACAATTGGATGAAATTGTTGTTTTAGCGAAACAGTTAAAAACTGACCCCAAGCGCCATGATTTATTGAAGGATGGTATGGCCAGAATTCATATTAATCATTTAAAAACAATGAATTGCAAACTTTCGCCGGCTGAAATAACTGAATTTCTGAAGATTGATTTAGAGCTTAATGCCCTAGGAATTGGTCATTGGTTGGATAAATCCTAGTCCGGCCTTAATTTATGTTGCGTTGCAATATGGTCGGCATATAATAAAAACATCATTGATGAGGGAGTGATTTGTGTCCATCAGTAATCCAGAAAATTCACAAACATCATTATTAAAACCAATTGAACTTCATGGTCAAGATGGTCATCACAAAGCAAGTGCCGCATCTTTAGCGGTTGCTGCCATTGGTGTTGTGTTTGGAGATATTGGTACCAGCCCCTTATACGCATTAAAGGAATCGTTCAGCCCAAGTCATGGCATTCCATTTAGTCAAATGGCTGTCTTTGGCATCATTTCAATGATGTTTTGGACCATCTTGCTGGTTGTGACCTTTAAGTACGTTCATTTTGTGATGCGTGCTGATAACAAAGGCGAGGGTGGTGTTTTATCTCTCATGGCATTAGCACTTCGATCACTTCAGTCTGGAAGTAGGTCGTATTTGTGGGTGATGATGCTAGGTATGTTTGGCGCTTGCATGCTTTATGGTGAATCGGTCATCACGCCAGCCATTTCTGTTTTATCAGCTGTTGAGGGTTTGGAGATTGCTACTCCAGAAATGAAACGCTTTGTGATTCCAATCACGATCACTATTTTGTTGGCACTATTTGTGATTCAAAAATATGGAACCGCAGCTGTAGGTAAATTATTCGGACCTATCACGATTGCATGGTTTCTTTCATTGGCAGCTTTGGGACTCTATAACGTTATCCAAGCCCCAGAAATTTTTAATGCCATCAACCCAATTCATGCAATTAACTTCATTTCTGAACATACATTGATGGCCTACATTGTGATGGGCTCAGTTGTTCTTGTGGTCACTGGTGTCGAAGCTTTGTACTTAGATATGGGTCATTTTGGCAGAGGACCGATTCGCTACGCCTGGCTATGTTTGGTTTTGCCAAGTCTGCTGTTGAACTATTTTGGCCAGGGCGCTTTGTTACTTTCGAATCCTGAAGCAATTAAAAATCCTTTCTACTTGATGGTTCCTGAGTGGGCCCTTTGGCCGATGGTGGGTTTAGCCACAGCAGCTACCGTGATTGCCTCTCAGGCGGTTATTTCAGGCGCTTTCTCTTTGGCAAACCAAGCAATTCTTTTAGGATTCTTGCCACGCATGGGAATTCGACATACCTCTGATAACGAGAGGGGTCAGATTTATATTCCTGTGGTGAACTGGTCACTCTTGATCATGGTTCTATTCACAGTGATTGAATTCAGAGAATCTGGTAATTTGGCAGCAGCTTACGGCATCTCAGTCACGACGACCATGTTAATCACCACCATTCTGTTGGCGATTGTGATGCGTCGCGAGTGGCATTTGAACCCAATCATGATTGCTTGTTTGATCACCACTTTCTTGATCATTGACTTTGCTTTTTGGACTGCTAGCTTGATCAAGTTAAAAGATGGTGGTTGGTACCCCTTATTGATTGGCGTGATTTGTTTTACATGTCTCATGACTTGGTACAAAGGCAGAAAATTACTGCGTGAAAAAATCATTAACGAGTCTATTCCACTTGAACCCTTTGTTGCTGGTCTTTTAGCTCATCCTCCTCATCGCGTCGAGGGCACTGGTATCTTTTTAACAGCTCACATTGATTATGTTCCTGTGGCGATGCTGCATAACCTTAAACATAATCGTGTTTTGCATGAGCGAGTTTTCTTCTTGAAGCTCAGCATCTGGGATGTACCTTATGTGAATGATGATGAGCGTTTAACGCTCAAGGACATGGGCG
>CALKUJ010000289.1 GCA_937996825.1 uncultured Polynucleobacter sp.
TGCCAACAATCAAACGAGCCAGTTGCGGCGTGATGTCAAACCCATTGCTGTCATTTTTGATGTTCAGCGCGGTGTAGCCCACCTCACCGTAGTAGCCTTGGTTGGACATGGATTGGGCAGAAACCGAGCCTGCTGCCAGTGCGGACAACAAAGCGATCAATGCGTATTTAGAGTTTTTCATTTTTAGTCTTTCAAGTTCATGTGACATCTGTCACGTTGCAATCACACCGATGTTTTCGATGCGCTCTTAGGACGAAGTTCGATTGACTTCGTCTTCGAGTGGGGTCGCCCTTAGGGCTAAGATGGGACGGTGCTTTCCACCACTGTTTGGCTTGCTCAAGCGAGACGTGGCCAAAACGAAAAAACTGAACACGTAGACATTCAGCGCAGGTGCGGTAATGATTAAATTTCCGTACTGCATCGTGCGCTCTTAAAAACTCGCACTCAGGCTAAAACCTGCTGTGCTTCCTGCTGTTTTGAAGTTGTCGGGCTTGTTGACAGGTGCGCCAATGAAGAAGTCGTAATTCAGTTTTTGAATTGCGCCACGAAAACCCAATACCGCGCCTGTCAGTCGTGTGGCTACGAGCAGTTCACTGGTGGGGCCACCTACTTGCCCCGTATCTAATCCTGCATAAAACTCTTGACCGCTGTCGCCCAAGGCAAAGCTCAGGTCGTTGCGCCAGTACCATCCACGCTCCGCACTTAATACAGATTCACCGTCATAGCCACGCACGGTGTAACGACCACCAATGACAAAACGGTCTTGCGGTGTGAGTGGTGTTCTGTTTTTCTGAGTACGCCAAGAGCCGTTGTAGCGAATGCGTTGAGCGTCCACCTTGAAAGGCACAGCCAAATTCACATCTGCGGTGACCAGTGCAAAACGCGAAGTGCCGTCATTGAAAGTCTCTTCAGGCGCTGAAATTGAACCGAATGCACCTGTGCCGCGTTTGTAGGTCAGGTTGCTCTCAAGCATCGCATCTTGGATGAAGGTTTTGTGATTGAGTGTGCTGTCCCAGCCGCCCACCACGCGGCGTTGCACATTGACTTCGGTGTCATCAATGTAGTTATTGCTCTTGCGCTGAAAAGCACGGACTGCCAGATTGAATTTTTGCGTGCCATCGCGCATCAACAAACGGTTGAGCTTGATTTCGTTGTTTTCGCTGGTGCCTCGATAAACGTAACTTTGACTCAGTCCAGCTACCGTTTGGTAGTAGCTGCTGGTACTAGAAGTTGCGCCGAGCGTCCAATAGCCAATTGGCAGCGAGTAGTGGATGGTGTTGGCATGTGTGCCTCTTGGCCCGCTGTCACCACCACCCATGCCATTGGTATTGGTGACATAAAACAGGTCATTGAACGTGAGGGCGTTGTCATAGCTGACAGTCACACTGCCTTGATATCTACCCGTAACTTGAATGCCGCTGTCATCAGCACTGATTGAAAGACGCAAAGGGAAAGGCTGGCGGTAAAAAATGACCAAATCGCTGTCACCTAATTGCACCGCATTCCCTTGGGCGGGTTCAATTTTGATGTCAACCTCCGCTGTTGGCAGACGCTTCAGGT
>CALKUJ010000290.1 GCA_937996825.1 uncultured Polynucleobacter sp.
GCACGGCCGTGACCGAGTGATTCAGTACGTAAAAGATAAATACGGTAAAGATGCGGTGAGTCAGATTGCCACCTTCGGTACGATGGCTGCGCGCGCGGCGATTCGTGACGTAGGGCGGGTGCTAGAGCAGGGTTATAACTTTGTAGACGGTATCGCCAAGCTCGTACCCAATAAGCCAGGTCAATACATGACTATTGAAATGGCCAAGAAGGAAGAGAAGCAGTTAGCCGAGCGTGAAAAGAATGAAGATGAAGTGCGGCAGTTGCTCTCTTTAGCGCAGCAATTAGAGGGCATGACTCGTAACGTTGGTATGCATGCTGGTGGTGTATTGATTGCCCCAGGTAAGCTCACAGATTTTTGCCCGCTCTATACGCAAGGTAGTAAAGATGGCAAAGACGGTTCAGATGCCGGTGTGGTCAGTCAGTTTGATAAGGATGACGTTGAAGCAGTGGGCTTGGTCAAGTTTGACTTCTTGGGCCTCACAACGCTCACGATTTTGGATTGGGCTGAAAGATATATTCATCAGCTATATCCTGAGAAAAAAGATTGGCGTGTTGGCCAAGTGCCCTTAGATGATCCGGCTGCATTTGAAATCTTAAAAAATGCCAATACTGTTGCTGTGTTCCAGTTAGAAAGCCGCGGCATGCAAGGCATGTTGCGAGAGGCAAAACCAGACCGCTTTGAAGACATCATTGCTTTGGTGGCTCTCTATCGACCTGGTCCGATGGATTTGATCCCATCGTTCATTGCCCGTAAACATGGCAAAGAACAAGTTCATTATCCAGATCCACGTGTTGAGCCAGTTCTGAGAGAAACCTACGGCATCATGGTTTATCAAGAGCAGGTGATGCAGATGGCGCAGATCATCGGTGGTTACTCATTGGGTGGTGCTGACTTATTGCGCCGTGCCATGGGTAAGAAAAAACCTGAAGAGATGGCTGAGCATCGCCAGTTGTTCAGAGATGGTGCTGGCAAAAGCGGACTGAAAGCTGATAAAGCTGATGAAACTTTTGACCTCATGGAAAAGTTTGCGGGCTACGGATTTAACAAATCTCACGCTGCTGCGTATGCGCTATTGGCTTATCACACGGCATGGCTCAAGGCTCACTACCCAGCAGAATTTATCGCTGCCAACATGTCGTTGGCAATGGATGACACCGATAAAGTAAAAATACTTTATGAAGATGCTTTGGCCAATAAGATCAAAATCTTGCCACCGGATGTGAACACCAGTGTTTATCGTTTCATGCCATTGCGTGAAGATTCTCAAAACAAAGAGCAGCCAGCCACCATGATCCGTTATGGCTTGGGTGCTATCAGAGGTTCTGGAGAGGGAGCGATTGAGCAAATTATTCAGGCGCGAGCCGATGGCCCGTTTAAAGATCTGTTTGATTTTTGTTCAAGGTTAGATCGCCGCGTGGTCAATCGTCGCACAATGGAAGCATTGATTCGTGCTGGTGCCTTTGATTCTCTTTATGGTGGTTATGACTCTCGCGCAACTTTGTTAGCTTCCTTGCCAAGAGCCATGGAGGCTGCAGATCAGGCGGATGCCTCGGCCCAACAAGTGAGCTTGTTTGATATGGCAGGCTCTTCAGATGAGCACAAGCCAGAATTGATCAAAGAAGATGCTTGGTTTGAAAAGCGTCGCTTGCAAGAAGAAAAGACCGCATTAGGTTTGTACTTAACAGGTCATTTATTCGATGCTTATCGCGATGAGGTCAGTCATTTTGTGAGAACCAAGCTGAATCAATTGACTGAAGGGAAGGATAGATTGATTGCCGGCATCATGACTTCTACCAGAAGCATGATGGGTCCACGTGGCAAATTGATGATTGCCACGATTGATGATGGTTCGGCTCAAGTAGAGATGACCATTTACAGTGAACTATTTGAACCCAATAGAAATTGGTTAAAAGAAGATGAACTCATCATTGCCAAAGTGAGTGTGACACCTGATAAATTTTCTGGTGGTATGCGAGTCGTTGCAGAATCAATCATGGATGTCACAACAGCACGTTTAAAGTTTGCTAGAAGTTTGCATGTACAGCTCCAGCAAGGCATTGATCTCTCTGGATTCAAGCAGCAGGTCAGTTCCTTTGCAGGAAAAAATCAACAGGGCTTGATGATGACGGCGGACGTTATCTCAAATGGCACTGCATGTTTGGTTCAATTTCCAGATACCTGGAAAATCTATCCCGATGATGAAAGCATCAGAAATCTGAGCTTGGCTTTAAATAAGTCAGGCGGTCAAGGAATGGTCGAAGTTAAATACGCTTGATTTATTGATACTAAATGCCGTAACCGCTAACGGCTTCAAGCACTGCTTTGACTGGTAAATTAATCAAGCAATCACTTCTGCTATCAGCCCTATCCTCGCATCCAGCTTTTCTGCAGGGTACGCAATCACCGGGACCTTGCAAGATCGTGACATTACCAACCTTTTGAGTGGTGGTTTTTAGTGCGTATGGTTGCTTGCCAATAAATCCATTGGGCCAAGGACCAAAATTAGTCGGTGGCGTGGCGCCAAACAAAGTAATGGTTGGAGTGTTGCAGGATGCAGCAAGGTGAGTGACTGATGTATCAACTCCAATATACAGTTTGGCTTGGCGCAGTAATGTACCTAATTGATCTAGTTTTAAGCGACCATCAAGATTCAAAATTTTCTTTTTTGCAGACTCGCTCAATAAATCAATGATGGCTTGATTTAATTCTCTATCTTGAGCAATTGGAGCGCCACTCAAAACAATCTGATGTGTTTTAGATAGAGACTCAATTAATTCAACCCAATGAGCCAATGGCCAGCGTTTATAGGCCGTTAAGGGTGTTGGGTGAATCACCACAAAAGACTCTGAAAGCTGAGATTGGATTTCAGAAGGTAAGTTAGCAGGGCTTGGGGGCTTGACTGATATGGGGTGACCAAATAACTCATCCTCAGTAACAAAAGGCTCTAAAAGTCGAAGCTTTTCTGTGATCACGTGTTGATGAAAGTAGTCAACTTCAACGTTATGCAGTGAGATTTTCTTTTTCCACCAATTTAATTTGGGCTCAACTGGAATAATGCCCACCCTGTGTTTGGCCGCAATTAATCCATAGATATAGGCTCGGTCACTGGGTTGAGTGATGACGGCTAAGTCATACCGCTTAAATAATTGAAAAAATTGTTTTAAGTAATCGCTTAAAGATAGTTTTGGGCGAGTGCCAATCAATTGATGGATATCGTTATTGCCATTCAGCATGGACAAGCTATTTTCATAACCAAAAAAATCAATTTGAGCCTCAGGCCAAATCTTTTTTGCAGCTGTGATGAGCGGGGTTGTTATGAGCGTGTCGCCAATTTGTCGTGTGGCAATAATCAGAACTTTTTTAATGCGTGCTTGACTCATTAAGAATTTCCCTTGGCCAGAATTTTGGCTCTGACCAGCGCTGCATTTTTTTCTGCAGTTTCTTTGTCAGCCATCTTGTGCCACAAATGAATAACTTCTGTGGCCCACGCACCAGATTTTCTTATCACCCCATTTTTTTGAAGTCTGAATACAAAATCTGCATCCTCATGCCCCCAGCCTGTAAAGCTTTCATCAAATCCATTAATTGCCAAGGCATCTGATTTCCAACAAGCCATATTGCAACCTTTGATGCGTCGCCATTCAAATTCTTTATAGAGCCTGACTTTGTGATCAGGTAGCTTGATAAAAATTGGCAGCCATTTATTCACGAAGCCTTTAATGCTCCAAGAAAAAATGTGGCTTACTAATTGTTGATGTGACCACTTGCCACTTGAGCAAAGCATTTGACTGAATTTTTCACTGCTGAGAATTCTGCTGCCAGTGACAAGGTGATTTTTTTCTGCAAGTTTGAGATGTTGAGCAATGAAGTCATGCTGTGGAATGCAATCGCCGTCTAAAAAAACCAAATAATCACCTTTGGCATGTTGAATACCTTGATTCAAGATCAAGGTTTTCCGAAAGCCAAGATCTTCTTGCCATAAATGCGTGATTGATACGGGAAAGTCAGCTTGAAACTGTGCGATTAAATTTTTTGTCTCTTCTTTGGAGCCATCGTCACAAATGATGATTTCAAAGTCTTGATTGGTTTGCTCTTTGAGGCCCTGTAAGCATAGTGATAGTGCTTCTGGCCAATTATAGGTGGCTAATAAAACACTGATCACTTTGAATGCCCTGATTGTTGAAGGAGCCAAATCTTGATGTAGCGGTAGTAAGTTCCTTCGGCATTGGATATGGCCAAAGCCAAACCTTGAGGACCATCTAAAAATCCTAAGCGGAAGAAGTAGGTTCTGAAAAAAGCCCAAACAGCATGCCAGAAGGCTTTGCACACTGATGATCTCTTACCTTGCTCGAATGACTGCTCAGCTGAAGCGCTTGAGTAAGTGTCAATCTTCTTTAGAACTTGTGAAAAATCTCTAAAGCTGTAATGTAAAAAATGATTTTTTAGTTTTTCATGGGTTCCAGTTGGCAGCACAGTTTCATGAACCAGATGATCAGAAAACTTTGCAGTACCGCGTTTGAATAAACGATCAACGTAATCTGGGTACCAGCCTGAGTGCTTCATGAAGCGACCGCAGTACCAAGAAGATCTTGGAATGGCATAACAATCTGCAGCATTAGCTGATGCTATGGTGGCTAGGATCTCTTGTTTGAGCTCAGGTGTGACACGCTCATCGGCGTCAATCGATAAAACCCAGTCTTGGGTGGCTAAATTGAGAGCGCGATTCTTTTGTGGCCCAAACCCAGGCCAATCAGAGGTAATTTCAAGCTTTGCACCAAAAGATCGAGCGATTTCTTGAGTTTTATCGCTACTTTGACTGTCTACAACGATAATCTCATCTGCAAAAGAAACACTCTCAAGGCAGTCCTTGAGGTTGGCTTCTTCATTTTTAGTAATTAAGATGACTGATAGGCTCATAGAGCGATGTTAGCACCGGTGTAGGTTACGATTGAGGTTATGGATTCAAATAGCATTGAAATTAAGACGCAAACTGCGCTAACCCGCATTTTAAAGTATGCCTTGCCTCATAAGGTGGCTGTTGTTTTGGCATTACTGGGTTTGGCGATTGTTGCTGCCACGGAAACAGCTATTCCAGCTCTTCTCAAGCCTTTATTGGACCGTGGCTTCAGTGGTAAGTTAGACAATAAATTATGGTACGTGCCAGCCTTTTTGGTTGGTTTAGCCTTCATTAGAGGTTTGGCTCAATTTGGCTCGAATTACGCCTTGAGTCACATCACCAATTCTGTTTTATTCAAATTGCGAGAGCAAATGTTCAATCGCTTGCTACAAGCTCCAGCAGATTTGTTCCAGAATCGTTCCGCAGCGTCATTGATCAATGCCGTGGTGTTTGAGGTCAATGCGGTTCTTCAAGTGATCACCAGCATTGCCATGAACTTGGTGAGAGATAGTTTGACGGTCATCGGTCTGATGGCTTATTTGTTTTATCTCAACTGGCGCTTAACACTTTTAATTTTGATCATTTTCCCAATCATCGGTTTCATGGTGAAGTTGATCAATACGCGTTTACGTAAGTTGCACAAGGTCAGTCAGGACATGACCAATGAGCTCTCATATGTAGTAGAGGAGAGCGTCGGTGGTTACAAGGTGGTCAAGTTGCATGGTGGTCAAGCCTATGAGAAACAACGCTTTGCGCTTATAGCTAATAAGCTCAGACGTTACTCGATGAAGATTGCTGTTGCTGGTGGCCTGAACCAACCCATGACTCAATTTGTGGCCTCTATCGCGCTATCAGGCGTTTTGTTGGTGGCATTGTTCCAATCATCAATGGCAGAAGTCACCGTGGGTGGTTTTGTGGCTTTTGTGACTGCTTTGATTTTGATCATCTCTCCTTTGAAGCATTTGGCTGATATCAATCAACCTTTGCAACGTGGTATTGCTGCTGCGGATATGATTTTCAAATTAATGGATCAGCCCATTGAAGAAGATTCAGTGCGCAGGGATGATGCAGTTAAATTGGTAAAAGCTCGCGGCGAACTTGAGTTTAAAAAAGTCGGCTTTGGCTACTCTGGTGTAAGAGCTTTGGGCTCTGACGATGAACATGCGATCAAAGAAGTTCTCAAAGAAATTGATTTGAAGATTCCGGCGGGGGAAGTGGTTGCCTTTGTGGGTCCATCAGGCAGTGGCAAATCAACTTTGGTTAATTTATTACCACGCTTTTTTAATCCAACCAGTGGTGCGATTCATCTGGATGGATTAGATATTCAGAGCATTGATTTAAAAGATTTGCGTCGTCAAATGGCTTTTGTGAGCCAAGACGTGGTCTTATTCAATGACACCATTGCTGCCAACGTGGCATATGGTGCCGCAAGCCCAGAAGAAATTGATCGTGGCAGAGTTCATGAGGCGCTACAAGCTGCCAATTTGACAGAATTGATCAAAGAGTTGCCTGAAGGCATTGATTCTGAGGTTGGTGATAACGGTAATCGCTTATCAGGTGGTCAAAGGCAGCGCTTGGCTATTGCCCGAGCCATTTATAAAGATGCTCCGATCTTGATTTTGGATGAGGCAACCTCTGCCTTGGATTCTGAATCAGAGCGCCAGGTTCAAGAAGCTCTAGAAAAACTCATGGAAGGTAAAACCACCTTGGTGATTGCTCATCGACTATCGACGATTGAAAATGCCGATCGTATTGTGGTCCTAGATCATGGCAGGGTTGTTGAGAATGGATCACATGCTGAGCTGATTGCTCAAAATGGCTTATATGCCAGCCTGCATCGTTTACAGTTTTCTCAAGCTTAAGATTTAATCCGAGCGGCGCTTTAACTTAAGACAATATCGTATTGCTCTTGATTAAAGCTTGATTCAGCTTGTAGTCGAATTGGTTTACCAATGAATTCAATTAATTGTGCAAGGTGAGTGCTTTCTTCTTCTAAGAAGCGATCAATCACATCCGCGCAGGCAATGATTCTGAATTCCTTGGGATTGAACTGGCGATGTTCGCGCAATACTTCGCGCAAAATTTCATAGCAAATGCTTTGGGCGGTTTTAACTTGACCTTTGCCCTGACAAACCTCACAAGGCTCACATAAAAGGTGTGCCAATGACTCACGGGTTCTCTTACGAGTCATCTCCACCAAACCTAATGAAGAGAAGGGGTTGGCCGAAGTCCTGATTTTGTCCCGCGCTAAATTTTTATTGAGTTCCTCAAGGACCGCATCTTGATGCTCCTTGCTGTGCATGTCGATGAAGTCAATGATGATGATGCCGCCAAGATTACGCAAACGCAGTTGGCGTGCAATCGTTTGAGCTGCTTCTAAGTTGGTTTTGTAAATCGTGTCATCAAAAGTGCGAGCACCTACATAACTGCCAGTGTTCACATCAATGGTGGTCATCGATTCTGTTTGATCAATCATCAGGTAGCCACCGGATTTGAGATCAACTCGACGACCGAGGGCTCGATTGATCTCTGATTCAGTGTCGTACAAATCAAACAAAGGACGTTCACCACGATAAAGAATCAACTTGGATTCTTGATTGGGCATGAAGTCTTTGGCAAATTTTTTGAGCTTTTCAAAGTTCTCAGCTGAGTCCACACGAATTTGACCAATGGCATCCGTCGCTAAATCTCTTAACACTCGCTCGGCCAAACTTAAATCTTGATGAAGTAAGCATGGGGCTGGTACCTGTTTGCTGCCATCCTGAATCTTTTTCCATGTGGCGCTCAGATATCTCAAGTCATTTGATAGCTCTTGATCATCCGCATCTTCTGCACTGGTTCTTAAAATATAACTGCCAGATTCATTCTGATAATTGGTCAGTAAGCCTTGGAATCTTTTCTTTAAAGCATCACGGTCTTCAAGATTCTCAATTTTTTGAGAGATGGCCACTTGTTGACCATTGTCCTCTTGAGGAAGAAAGACCAAATTCCGTCCAGCAATACTGATATGGGTGCTCAAGCGAGCACCTTTGGTGCCCAGCGGATCTTTTAATACTTGAACCAAAATGGTTTGTCCATCAAACACCAATTTTTCAATCGGGGTGTTATCAGGTTTGGAGTTTTTGGGCATCCATAAATCAGCCACATGAAGAAAGGCAGCTTTATCCAAGCCAATATCCACAAATGCTGATTGCATGCCCGGCAGAACGCGTGTGACTTTACCTAGGTACACGTTACCAACAATGCCTCGACTTTGGCTTCTTTCAATGTGAAGCTCTTGCACCACTCCCTGAGCAATGATGGCTACTCGGGTTTCTTGAGGGGTGATGTTA
The DNA here is from genome assembly GCA_937996825.1 of uncultured Polynucleobacter sp. Lineage (GTDB taxonomy): Bacteria > Pseudomonadota > Gammaproteobacteria > Burkholderiales > Burkholderiaceae > Polynucleobacter. Next base: position 8,233 of record CALKUJ010000290.1, read on the forward strand.
ACGAGGATTTCTTCGATCATGGTTGAAACTTATCAATCTCTATATCAATCTGTTGTGGCAGTGCGCAGTAGTTTTAAATCAGTTTTAAGGCTTCAGAGAAAACTGTACACCAGTTTCATGCATGAGTTGAGAGGTTTCGTAAAGAGGTAGGCCCATGATGCCGCTGTAACTGCCTGAGATGCTACTGATTAGACATCCACCAATACCTTGAATGCCATAAGCTCCTGCTTTACCCATGGGTTCATTGGATAGTATGTAAGCATTGATTTCTTCATCAGTGAGTGACTTAAATGTCACTTGTGAGCTTGATACAAGAAGCCTTGGCTCATCGTCATTGATGTGAGGTTTACCTGCTACAGCAACGGCTGTGTGAACCTGGTGTGTTTTGCCACTCAAAAGTTGCAAGATTCTTTTGGCATCTTGATGATCGGTGGGCTTACCCAAGATGATTTCTTTGAGCGCTTTATTTTGATTGTCTTGCTGATGTTTATTCGCATCTTCCAGTGTGAGGGCCACTGTGGTGTCAGCACACAAAACAGGCGCTGAGGGGAGTCCCCTGGCGTGAAGTCGTTGTTTGGCAGCGGCTAATTTAGCTAATGTCACACGCTTCACATAGGTCAAGGCTGGTTCATCAGGTAACTGCATTTCCAGTGACTCGGTATCTTCACTTGAATCTGCTAGAAGCAATTCAAATTGAACACCTATTTGCGTCAGTAGTTCTTGGCGGCGAGGGCTTTGTGAAGCCAAGTAAATGAATGAGTGCATGTATAAGAAAAGGGAAGAGGCAAGGAAAGAGGCAAGGAAAGAAACTTAATTTTTGTCGTGATTTAAACGCGATGATAGGGATGACCTTGCAAGATGGTCCATGCACGGTAAAGCTGTTCTACCAGTAAAACTCGCGCCATGGCATGAGGCAGAGTCATGCTGGATAGACGAATCATCGATGCAGCTTCTTTTTTAAGTTCTGCATCCAAGCCATCGGCTCCACCAATCAGTAGAGCAATATCTTTGCCGTCTTGGCGCCAGGTGCTGAGTTGATTGGCTAAATCTTGAGTTGAGAGGTCTTTGCCGCGTTCATCTAAGGCAATGATGTGAACGCCTTTTGGAAGAGCTTCACGGATCTTGATGGCCTCTTTGGCAGGGCTGATATCTGGTTTGAGTTCTTTGATCTGAATCGCACAATCTGCTGGCATGCGTTTCAGATAATCTTGGGTTGCAGTTTCAGCCCAGACGGGCATTTTGTGACCAACTGCAATGACCCAAAGTTTCATGATTGAAAAAGGAGTCTTAAACCAAAGGGTTTAGTCGTCCTCATCATCCTCAGGTTCGCTAGCGAAACGCTTTGACTTATTGGCTTTGCCACCAAGTTTGACGCGCACAGGCTTATCGCCCCAAATGCCTTCTAGTTGGTAGTAAGAGCGCAACATGGGTTGCAAGATGTGAACGATGATGTCACCACAATCTACTAAAACCCATTCGCCGGTTTCCATGCCCTCAACAGAAATGACCTCGCCACCTTTTTCTTTGACTGATTCTTTGACAGACATCGCTAAAGATTTTGTTTGGCGGTTGCTATTACCGGTTGCAATGATCACACGATCAAATAAATCGCTGATCTTGGTTGTGTCAAAAACCCGAATATCTTCAGCTTTGACATCTTCAAGAGCATCAATGATCACGCGTTGTAGTTTTGGAATATCCATCATTTATTTCTATAAAGACCTTTGGCTTCGATGTAATCGAGTACCAAGGGTGGTATTGCGTCTGCCAGTTCATCCCATGATGCATGGTTATAAAACCCATCACGAAGTTCATGAGACGCAAGATTAATCTGCAGGCTTTGATCAAACAAAACATGTCCCTGTGGGCTCAATTGTAACAACTGAGGGTCTTGCGTCTGTTTATCAGAAAAAACGCTGCCAATCGGGCTCTGATTTGCCTGATTGCTTGTCTGAGGACGGCTGGCCACGGCGATATGGACGTACTTGGGTAATTCAGACCACTGATGCCATGTTTTGATGTTTTCCCAGCTATCTGCGCCCATGATCCAAGTGATCGATGCTTGCTCACCATAAAGAGCGCGCAACTCTTTGGCGGTATCAATCGCATAACTTGGACCTTCTCTGGCCATCTCGAGGGTGCTGATGTCAATTTTTGTATAAATATGATGATCTACAAATAAATCATGCAAGGTCTCAATGGCATATTCACTCATGGCCAAGCGATGTTTGGCTGAGGTGATGTCATTGCCTTTTTGCCATGGTTGACCAGCCGGCATCCAAATGATGTGATCGAGCTGAAGCACTCTTGAGAAATGCTCGGCCAAGCGCAGGTGACCCCAGTGTGGTGGATCAAATGTGCCACCTAAGATACCAACCGATAGACGTTTCTTGCTATCCATGTTGTCCATCAACGGGCAATCCAATCAATCGGTTTTAAAAAGTTTGTATAAAGCAATGCCTCTGGGCTGTTCGCTGCTGGTTTCCAGTCATAGCCCCAGCGCACAATCGGTGGCATCGACATCAAGATTGATTCGGTGCGCCCACCAGATTGAAGACCAAACAAAGTGCCTCTATCAAAGACTAAATTAAATTCAACATAGCGACCGCGACGGAAGGCTTGGAACTCTCTTTGTGCTTCTGTGTAGGGATCGTGTTGATGTTTCTTCACGATCGGCAAGTAGGCTTCTAAGAACGCATCACCGACTGAACGAGTCATGGCAAAGCTTTGATCAAAGCCTAACTCACTGAAGTCATCATAAAAAATACCGCCAATACCACGTGGTTCATCACGGTGCTTGAGGTAGAAGTATTCATCACACCACTTTTTGAAGCGTGGGTGTAATTCTGTGTTGTATGGATCTAAAGTATTTTTACAAGTTTGGTGAAAATGTTTGCAATCAGCTTCATCGCCATAGTAGGGAGTTAAATCCATGCCGCCACCAAACCACCAGACAGGATCTTTACCTTCTGCTTGAGCAATAAAGCAACGAACATTCAGGTGAACAGTTGGGATGTGCGGATTGCGAGGATGAAATACCAATGACACGCCCATCGCTTCAAAAGCTCTGCCAGCGAGTTCTGGTCGATGAGCTGTTGCTGAAGGTGGCATTGAATCACCACGCACGTGAGAAAAACCTACACCGCCACGCTCCAAAATATTGCCTTCCTCAAGAATCATGGAGCGACCATCGCCCTTGAGTTTGGCATCTGCTGGTTTTGTCCAAGAGTCTGTGGCAAAAGTTTTACCGTCAACCGCACTCATGCCGGTAGTGATGCGTTCTTGTAAACCTAAAAAATACTGACGAATCTGATCGACGTTAATGGTTGTGTTTGGCATAAAGATTAATCTGATTAAAGTGCGCGATAACCAATGTCGCGACGGAACTGTGCGCCATCAAATTTGATGTTTTCTAAATGTGCGTAAGCTTTTTGTTGTGCACCTTTGGTGGTGTGATCCAAACCAACCACGCACAACACGCGACCACCCGATGTTTTAAGCACACCATTGTTCATGGTGGTGCCAGCATGGAAAGTCACATGATCAATATCGTCTGCTGGAATGCCTGTGA
>CALKUJ010000291.1 GCA_937996825.1 uncultured Polynucleobacter sp.
GCACTCAATCCCCACCAACTTTCTCTCCAGATGGTTTGTATCTGACGGGCGTTGGCTACGAAGCGCATTGGGGCTTGCCACCAACACGTCGTTATATTCAATTTTTTACCTCAAACAGCTAACTAAGCTGTGACAGTTTTGCGCCTTTCGGTTACGCTATCATCTTTAACTAAATTGTCTTATTTGTGCGAACTCGTGTAAAAATTTGCGGCATTACCCGCGTCGAAGATGCGCTTGAAGCAATTAAGCATGGCGCAGATGCAATTGGTTTAGTCTTCTACGCTAAAAGCCCGCGCAATGTAAGCGCTACAAAAGCTGCTGAGATTGTTTCTAATATCCCCGCATTTGTTACTGTGGTCGGTTTATTTGTAGATGCTGAACCTGCATTTATTAGGGAAGTGCTTTCTGTTGTCCATCTAGATTTACTGCAATTTCATGGGGATGAAACGCCTTCTGCATGTCGCCAATATTCACGGCCATATATGAAGGCAATTCGCGTTAAAAGTGGTACAAATTTGGTACAATATGCGGCTGATTATGCTGATGCAAAGGCCTTGTTGTTAGATGCCTTTGCTGAGGGTGTGCCAGGCGGAACGGGTCTTGTGTTCGATTGGTCATTGATTCCCAAAAAATTATCTTTGCCAATTGTCTTGGCGGGTGGCTTAAATGCTGAAAATGTAGGATTGGCGATCGAACAAGTAAGACCTTACGCGGTCGATGTGAGTGGTGGTGTTGAAGCCAGTAAAGGAATTAAGGATGTAGCGAAAATCGCTGCATTCATGCGAGGAGTTAGTAATGCAACTTTATGATATGCCAGATGAACGTGGTCACTTTGGTCCTTACGGCGGTATTTTTGTCGCCGAGACTTTGGTTGAAGCGCTTGAAGAATTACGCGTTATGTATGAAAAGTATCGTTATGACGAAGCGTTTTTGGCTGAGTTCGCACACGATCTTAAACATTTCGTTGGTCGTCCAAGCCCAATCTATCATGCAAAACGCTGGTCAGATAAAGTGGGTGGCGCTCAGATTTACTTGAAACGTGAAGATCTTAATCATACTGGCGCTCACAAGGTCAATAACA
>CALKUJ010000292.1 GCA_937996825.1 uncultured Polynucleobacter sp.
GGTTTAGATGTTGTGCGGTACGACGATCAAAGTTTGCACCATGAATTTGGCGAGGATTTTCAGATGATGGGTAGTGAGTTATCCGAGCACAACACCCCCATGGGTACGCGCCAACAGTTTTTGTATTGTTGGTGTAGGGCCTAGATAGTTTTCATGTGAATCGCTCTGATTAATGACAAGCACCTATGGGGATGAGAGTAGATGAACTTTTTTGAACAATATTGGCCAGTACTGGTCTTGGCCCTATGGTTTGGCTACAAGTGGTGGTCCGCCAAACAAGTGATACGCATGCTGCCAGAGTTGCGTCAAAGTGGTGCACTCTTTATTGATGTGCGCTCAGCAGCTGAGTTCGCTTCGGTTAATGTTCCTGGCAGCATCAACATTCCTCTGCCTGAGTTGGGCTCGCGTTTGGTTGAGCTACCCAAAGATCGGGATTTGGTACTGTGTTGTGTCAGCGGATCGCGCAGTGGTATGGCAAAGATGATGCTCAAGGCAAAAGGATTTGACAAAGTACACAACGTAGGTACGTGGAGTAATTTGATCTAATTTTTCACATTGCACGCATCAGTAGTAATTTATATATCATTTGCTGCTTATGGATTTATCCATTTCCTGATTTAGGAAGCAAATCAAAACGTTCGATATGCCGAGGGCGTCATGAGTCAATGGGCGACTCAAGTCTGGCCAATGTTTTCACCCAACAAATAATTAATTTCATTGGAATATTTCATGGATGCATTTCAAGATCACTACCCTCAAAATGTTGCTCATTGCTATGGCTGTGGCCATCTCAATGAACATGGGCATCAAATTAAAACTGTATGGGATGGTGACGAGACAGTCACAAGATTTACGCCTGATTTCTATCACACCTCAGTACCCGGATTTGCTTATGGGGGCTTGATTGCATCATTGATTGACTGTCATAGTACGGGTACAGCCGCTGCAGCTATGTATCGTCAGGAAGGTCGCGATATGGATTCACTACCTGCTTTTCGATTTGTAACTGGATCCTTGCATGTTGACTTTTTAAAACCTACGCCTCTGGAATGCGAGTTAGTTATTCGTGGGAGAGTGAAGGAGATCAAAGGTCGAAAAGTGATTGTCGAAACCACGGTTTATGTTGGTGATGTTGCCACTGCAAGAGGAGATGTTGTTGCTGTTCAGATGCCAGAAAGTTTTGGTCAGTGACGATGTGTAGTACTGATCCCGATCATTTGCCAATTGTTGGCGATGAGTTGGATATTTTGGCTGAGATGGTCGAACTTTCTCATCAATCTATCATTGAGCTGGGATGCGGAAGTGCACGTTTGTCTAGAGGGTTGCTACATCGATATCTTGGATGTCGTGTTGCCGGACTTGAAGTTGATGCAATCCAACATGCCAAAAACTTGTCACGTCCGCAAGAGCGTCTTGAATTTGTAGCGGCTGGAGCTCAATCGATTCCATTTGGAAGCAAATCATTCGATTTGGCATTAATGCTGAAATCTTTGCATCACGTGCCAATAAATTTGATGGATCAAAGTCTCAATGAAGTTGCGCGTGTACTTCGACCTAGAGGTTTTCTGTACGTTTCAGAGCCAATTTACGGGGGGGCATTGAATGAAATTGTGCGCTTGTACAACGATGAGGGCGTTGTGAGACCTGCAGCTCAAGCTGCATTAAATCGTGCAATAGAAAAGAAAACAAATTGGGAGCAAATTGAAGAACGACGATTTGCTCAGGCTGTTCACTTCGCAAGTTTCGATGAGTTTTTAACGCGCATGCTTTATCCGAATTTTGTGGATCACAAAATTGATGAAGAAATCATCCGGCGAGTACGAAAAGCGTTTGAGCCGCATTTGAGCGCTAGCGGGGCTTCATTTGTGCGCCCCATGCATGTACGACTAGTTCAGAGAGTCGCCTAAGTATTGTTAGCTTTTTAAGTTTGAACGTACCCACTGAGCTATGTCTGACGCAGATCTGGCTCCTGAGAGCCTGGCTATTTCTTTGCCTTTGTTAAAGATAGCTAATGTTGGAATGCTCCTAATGTTGTGACGCATTCCAACGCTCTGGTTTGCCTCCGTATCCACTTTTACAAAGCGTGCATAGGGTTCAATCACTGCACATGCTTTTTCGAACTCAGGAGCCATCATCTTGCAAGGTCCGCACCAAGGAGCCCAAAAGTCGACCACCACAGGAATTTCGTTTTTGCTTATGTGATTCTCAAGTTGAACGTCTGATACGGCTGTCGGGAGTTGCTTGAATAGTGATTCGTGGCATTTCCCGCAATTAAGTTCTGCCTCCAGCTTATCTTCAGGAAATCGGTTGGTGCTTGTGCAATGTGGGCAAACGACATGTTTCAACATAAAAATCCCTCAACCTCATTGATGACTAAATTCTTATGTAAGTAGTTGTCAATGTATAAAAATCAAGATCACCTTATAAATTGAGTACAAACTGAAATGGGAACAAATTCCAAGGTTAATTACAAGTTCCACAGCTTGAGCCGGAGGATAAACGTCGTTGATAGCCTGCAAGTGTTCTCTTGACGAGCTTTAGCGGAAGATTCCTAAACCAAGCAGGTAAGGGTGCTGCTGTGAAGTGGCCGGCTGCTTCTTCAGTTGGCGGTAAGGGTAACGAAGGTGTGGCTGCGAACGTCAACCGAGTCAAAGGCTCCTTGGGTTACGTCGAATACGCATATGTCAAAAAGAACAACATGACCTTCATGCAGTTGCAAAACGCTGATGGCAAGTATGTTTCACCTGATGATGTGACATTTGCTGCCGCAGCCGCAGGTGCTGACTGGATGAGTGTTCCGGGTATGGGAGTATCCATGGTCAACGCCAAAGGTGCTAACAGCTGGCCCATCAGCACGGCTTCATTCATCTTGATGTACAAGCAACCCGTTGACAAAGCTGCTGCAGCTGAAGCTGTCAAGTTTTTTGATTGGGCATTTGCTAATGGTAAAAAAATGGCCTCAGAATTGGACTATGTAGCTTTGCCAGATAGTTTGACTGCACGAATTCGTGCAAAAGTTTGGACACAAATTCAAAAGTAACCTTACTTGGTTTTCGCTCACAAAACGTTGGTACCAAAAGGTGCCAACGTTTTTTTTATTCAAAATTCATACTCGTAAAATTGAGCCTTAGTTAGGCATTTGATGGTGTAAAAGCTTTCGGATTGTTTGCTGTTTATTCGTTACTTTTTCTAAACAGTTTTGTGGCTTCATGCCCTGAAGGATGCGCCTCATGAATCAGAATGAAGTTTCGTTATCACTAGAGCTTGAACAATTTATTGAAATCGAATTTGAAAAGCTTAAAGAAAGTGTAAGCAATAGCTTTCAAAAATTGATGCTTAAGAGCTTAGAAAATCAGGCGGCAGATGAGAGTCAATAGATTGACCAGCTATTACCGTTATCTCTTTTAACTATGCAAAGTTTTATCAATTGCGTTGCAGTAGAGATGATTTCTTCACGAACAAGTAAGATTCATCGATGACATGTTGACGAAGGGCGTATGAAGGCTGTTCCAATTCTTAAAATGCTTAATGCATCTGATCAAATCTGCAAATCGTTCAAGGTGATGTCTAACCCAGACCGATTAATGATTGTTTTATTTTTGTCTAAAGGTGAGAAATGTGTTGGTGAAATTGAGGTGTCGCTAAATATCCCTCAACCCACACTATCCCAGCAGCTTACGGTTTTGCGAAAAGAGAATTTTGTTAATACAAAAAGAAAAGGTAAAAATGTATTTTACGAGCTTAAGTACTCATGGATATTGCCCGTCATAAATATGGTTTATGACCAAACTGGCAAAAAGTACTAAAATAATCTTGTTTAGAAGTAGCAGGCATTCATTCAATCCTTAATTGGTACTCTTGGTAGCAAATCGCTTTAAATTTTAAGAGTAACTAACTGCTGATTGATAATCCACAAGTATTCATTACCATGGCATCTAAAAAAATAAGCAACTCTTCGATCAAGGCTAAACCAGCAACAAAATCCGTTGCCGTCAAGAAGAAAGCCGTGAAAAAAGTAATGGCCAAAGTGACCAAGTCTTCAATTCAAGCTAGCACCGTAAAGACCCGTGTCACTTCTAAAGCCTTATCGAAATCAGTAAAAAGTGCTGATGTCGATTTAATGTTTGAGATTGCAGCAGAAACTTTCCGCGTCATGTCTGCGCCTATGCGTTTGAAAATTATCAACTGTTTGTGCAGCGAGGAAAAGAACGTGGGTCAGTTACTGGATGAAATCGACACCACGCAGCCCAATATGTCACAGCACTTAAACACCTTGTTCAAAGCCAAAATTCTGGGCCGCCGTCGCGAAGGTGTGCAAATCTACTACCGCATCATCAACGATCGCGTGGTCACTTTGTGCCGTGCAATCTGTACACAAATTGCGATTGACAGTGATATTGCACACGATTGATTGATATGGCAGTCAATGACAAAGGGCCGCAGCAGCGGCCCTTTGTCATTTGTGCGCCAAGTCTTATGGTTTTAGATATACGTAACCTTCTTTGGCTTGTAAGCGTGCAACTTCGGCCACGCCTGACGGAACTATCTTTGCATCCATGGATACTTTGTTAGGGTCAATATTGCGAGAAGTCAGCGTGTTGTTGCACACGCGAAATTGCACGCCCTTGCCAGTCAGATCTGACACCATGCCACTGAACTCGCGGCCTTTGTTGTCTTTGGCGCCATCTAACAAGAAGTCAATGCCGGGGCCATGTGTGACCACCACAATTTTGGTAGTGGAGTCTGCATTCAAGTGGTTGCGTACATTACCCAAGATGGCAGCTGCGGTATCTACGCCAGTGTTAACGTGGTAGACCACTTTGATGTCTTGCGCATGCACAGAGCCAAAGCTCATTGCCAACAAGAAGGCGGCGAAGGTGTGAGAAATGTGTTTGAAGATGTTCATATGAAGTATTCTCACATCAAGCTGTCAGCCCAAATATTTTGTGCCCAATTCCACGCGTAGATGCCTTCTATTTCATTGGGTGCTGAAGACACGCCGCCAGAGCCGGGCACGGTTTTGTAAGTTTTGTCTTTTGCGTCGTATTGGTGAACTGACGCCACGTGTACCACCAGTTTGTCGTTCACAAAGCTGTAGCAGGTGTTGCTCAGGAATGGTGTTGGGTTAACGGGCATGTCGGACAGTTGAGCCACGATGGCTGCTGCTGTGACCTTGCCGTGCGAGTTGGCCATGTGACCCGACTTGGGCATGAGCGGGGCCAACATGATGGAGTCGCCAACGACATGAATGTCTCTGGCTTGTGTAGATCGGAAGAGCGTCGTGTAGGGAAAGAGTGTCTTCGCCTGTGTAGATC
>CALKUJ010000293.1 GCA_937996825.1 uncultured Polynucleobacter sp.
GATGTGCCAATGACGCCATGCTTCAAAGTCATAGCGGTTCACTGCGTATTCTTTGGGCTCTGGTGCGAAGTGTTTGAAGTGGACAGCCTGACCGCAGTAAGGGCCAATACCCGTGGCCACAAACATCAGCCATGAATACATCTCAGCTTTGTTCTTGGGCGTATCTGCAGGCACAAACTTGCCAATCTTTTCACCCAAATAAAGCAACATCGCATTGCTATCAAAAACTCGAATGTCGTCGTCAAGCATGGCTGGCGTCTTCGCGTTCGGGTTGATGACCTTAAAGCTATCTGAGTGCTGTTCGCCTTTGCGTGTGTCGACAGGAATGAGCTCATAGGGCTCTCCTGTCTCTTCAAGGTACAAGGCAATCTTTAATGGGTTGGGAGAAGGATGGAAATAAAACTTAATCACGATTGGTTCCTTTGTGCGTATGAATGAAAAATTAGATGAATGCCAGCCAGATACCTAGTGGCAAGAAAGCCAAACTCAACAAATGACCAACGATGACCGTCGAGGCCACCTTGTTGGGCTCTACCTGAAATTTGTCTGCGAGCATGAAATTGAAGACGGCGGATGGCAAGCATGCAAAAAGTATCAATGCGCCACGTTCTAGACCTTGCATGGGAATGAACCAAAGGGCTAAAAGTACAGCAGCAAGCCTGATGATCAAGATGAGAACGCCTGAGCGAGCACCCACCCAAGCATCAGCCACTTGACTACTGGCAAGTCTTGCTCCGAGTGACATCAGCATCATCGGCACCAACACACTGCCAATCATGGTGCAGGATGTTTGAACCCACTCTGGAAGCGTTATCTGTAATTGCGAACTAGCGACCCCCAACACTGTTGACCAAACAAGTGGGTTGGCATAAACCATCCGCCAGTCAACTTTTCCGCTCATCACGCCTGCACCAAGCGTGAAATGCAGGATATTGGAAATCACCAACAAAACGACAGCGGGTGCCATGCCCTCGGGCCCATAGGCAAGTGCAATCAAGGGAATGCCAATCGGGCCAACATTAGTGAACATGGCACACGGCAAAAATGCTTGCACTGATGCGCCTGAGAACTTTGCGAATGGCCAAGCGATCAGGCCAGTCAGAAGAATCAACACGATAGATGCCACAGTGAATGACAAGGCTGAAATAGGATCGAATGACTTAGCGGACAAAGAGATAAAAATCAAAACGGGCAGTGCAATGTCCACCACTAGTTTGTTGGCCCCTCCAAGGTCAGGTTTGACACGTCGGCTGTAGAGGAAACCAACCAGCACAAGGGTAAAAATTGGCAACGTGATGGATGCGATTTTTGAAAACATGAGCCCTCACTTGTTACGTGAAAAAATTAGAACTGATTGCAGTATCCTGCACTTGGTGCAACAATTCGTACATATAAATTTGCAATTCGTACAAATGGACGCTCCGCGCTTAGATCGACTCACCGCCTTACTTGAGGGACTTAGCCCGAAAGTTACCTTGGCAACTAAGCCAGACGGGTTTTCGCTTCACATCATCAAGACTGGGACA
>CALKUJ010000294.1 GCA_937996825.1 uncultured Polynucleobacter sp.
CTTCACCCGTCTATCACGCCAAACGTTGGAGTGAGATGTTGGGTGGCGCGCAAATTTATCTCAAGCGTGAAGATTTGAACCACACAGGCGCTCACAAAATCAATAACGTGATTGGTCAAGCGATGTTGGCCAAGCGCATGGGTAAGAAACGCATCATTGCTGAAACAGGTGCTGGGCAACACGGTGTGGCAACAGCCACGATCTGCGCACGCATAGGTTTGGAGTGCATTGTTTATCAAGGTTCGATTGACGTGGCTCGCCAAGCGCAAAACGTTTATCGCATGAAACTCTTGGGCGCCACAGTGGTGCCAGTTGAATCTGGTACCAAAACACTCAAAGATGCTTTGAATGAAGCGATGCGTGATTGGGTGACCAATGTGGAAACCACTTTCTACATCATCGGTACAGTAGCAGGTCCTCATCCATACCCGATGATGGTACGAGATTTCCAAAGCGTGATCGGCGAAGAGTGCAAAGTACAAATGCCAGAAATGATTGGCCGTCAACCTGATTACGTGATGGCTTGCGTGGGTGGCGGTTCAAACGCCATGGGTATTTTCTATCCTTACATTGATGTGCCAAATGTGAAACTCGTTGGCGTTGAAGCGGCTGGTCACGGCTTGACCACCAAAGCGCATTCAGCAGCATTGGTAGCAGGAACCCCAGGTGTCTTGCATGGCAATCGCACTTATTTATTGCAAGATGAAAACGGCCAAATTGCTGAAACACATTCAGTGTCAGCTGGCATGGACTATCCAGGTGTTGGTCCTGAGCATGCTTGGTTAAAAGATTCCAAGCGCGCTGAATATGTTGCCGTGACAGATGATGAGGCGCTCAAGGCGTTTCATGATTGCTGTCGCATTGAAGGCATCATTCCTGCATTAGAAAGCAGTCACGCCATCGCTTACGCTTGTAAATTGGCTCCAACTTTACCGAAAGATAAATCTATCTTGATCAATCTATCGGGAAGAGGAGACAAAGACATGCACACCGTTGCTCAAGAATCAGGTTTGAAGTTTTAGGAATATAGATGTCAAAGATTGCAAAAGTATTTGCTGATTTAAAAGCACAGGGCCGCAAAGGTCTTGTGCCTTTTATTACTGCCGGTGATCCTGAGCCAGGTATCACTCTCGAATTGATGCACGCCTTGGTACGTGGTGGCGCAGACGTGATTGAATTAGGTGTGCCTTTCTCAGACCCCATGGCCGATGGCCCTGTGATTCAGAGAGCATCAGAAAGAGCTTTGTCTCATGGCACCAACCTCAAGCACTGTATTGAATTGGTCAAACAATTTCGCCAGACCAATGATCACACCCCGGTGGTCTTGATGGGTTATGCCAATCCAATCGAACACATGGGCACTGAAACATTTGTCAGAACTGCTAAAGATGCGGGTGTTGATGGTGTTTTGGTGGTCGACTATCCTCCAGAGGAGTGCGAAGACTTTGCCAAGCAATGTAAACAAGCTGGCATTGATCCAATCTTCTTGTTGGCGCCTACCTCATCGCAAGAGCGCATTGATCAAGTCGGTAAAGTGGCGGCAGGCTACATTTATTACGTGTCTCTCAAAGGCGTTACGGGAGCTGCTAACTTGGATACCCAGGCGGTGGCAGGAATCATTCCGCAAATCAGAGCGGCATCATCGGTGCCGATCGCAGTTGGTTTTGGTATCAGGGATGCTCAATCAGCGGTGGCCATTGGTAAGACGGCTGATGCGGTGGTGATTGGTAGCCGGATTGTTCAGCTTTTAGAGGAGGCTGCCCCGGCACAAAGAGTACAATCACTGGAAGACTTTCTAAAGGATATCCGTAAGGCTTTGGATCAATAAATATGAGCTGGATTGATAAACTTCTCCCCCCAAGTATTCAACACACTGACCCTGCACAGCGTAAAACTGTCCCTGAGGGTTTGTGGATCAAGTGTCCATCATGTGAAGCTGTTCTGTACCGCAATGACTTAGAGTCAAACATGCATGTTTGCCCTAAATGCGATCATCACATGCGCATCAATGCGCGCCAGCGTTTAGATAAATTATTGGACTTAGAAGGGCGCCATGAGATTGGTCAGGAAGTCTTGCCAGTCGATGCTCTGAAGTTCAGAGACACTAAAAAATACCCAGATGAATATTATACAGAAGTAAATATACATAATAAGAATTTAGCAGGTACTATTGATTTACTTATAGTAGATAGTGAAGGTAAAGCTAATTTATTTGATTATAAAAGTATTACAGGATTACTTAATGGAACGAATATAACTAAGAATTATACTGATAAATGGTATGAACAGCTAATTCAATATAGAAAGATTCTTACTAATTATGGCATTACTAATTTTGGTCAAACTAGAGTAATTCCTATTGCAGTTAATTTTAGTGATAAGATAACTGCTAAAGAAGGTACTGATGTACCTAGTGCTTTTAGTATTGGTACTAATACTTATATTGATATAGATGAATTAAGTAATCTTAATCCTGTACCATTACCAGAAGAAAGAACAGGTAATAAAAGTATTGATTCTATGATTGATAGAAAGGATATTAAGTTTGTGGCGAAGAATGAGCGAGAAGCTAGGAAGAAGTTTATGGAGGAGGAAATGAGGAGAGATGAGGAAATGTTGATCAAAATCAAATAGAAAATAGCTGC
>CALKUJ010000295.1 GCA_937996825.1 uncultured Polynucleobacter sp.
AACGAAACCCTTGTTGCATCTTTGGTCGCTTGCCATTGAAGAGCAGTTTTACCTTGCTTGGCCTCTGATCGTTTGGGTGTTTTGGCGTGTCAAAGCTTTGCGTTTTCCGTTGATTGCCTTGTTGACCCTCAGTTCTTTGGTTTGGAATATTTATCAATCGCAAGTTGATTTAACACGCGATTTTTACTCGCCACTCACACGATTTTGGGAGCTGTCTGCCGGTGCTTGGTTAGCGTTTTACAAAATGCGTAACCCTCAGAATGATCGATGGGCAGATGTCATCAGTTTTTCTGCTTTGGCTTTGTTGGTTGCTGCTGCTTATGTGATCGACAACCAGCGAGCTTTTCCTGGCGCCTGGGCATTGCTTCCCGTGTTGGGGTCTGTGTTGTTGATTTATGCGGGGCCAAATGCTTGGTGCAACAAGGTTGTATTTTCAAATCCAGCCATGGTTTGGATTGGTGCAATCAGCTATCCACTTTACCTTTGGCATTGGCCTATTTTGGCATTTGCTCGAATCATTGAGGGATCTACACCTAGCGTAGTCGTTCGCTTCGGTGCTGTTGTGCTGTCGGTGCTATTGGCTTGGGCAACATTCGTATGGATTGAAAAACCGATCCGCTTTGCTTGGAAGAGTGTGCTCAGAGTTCCACTGCTCATTGGTTTGCTTGTCGTATTGAGTTACTTAGGCGCATCGGTGAAAAATTCTGGAGGTTATCCCTCCAGACCCATCATGCAATCTCAAATTGCGAGCAATGAGGGGGATGTTGGCCATTAGGCATTTCACACGTACTACGCTGAAAATTTTTTCCCATGTGCAGATGAACGTGTGCATGCGACATCTGAAAAATGGGGAAGTTTGGTTCGTTGCTTTCAAACGAAATTGAATGCTCCAATTGATTTAGTCATGATTGGCGACAGTCATGCCGAGCATTTATTGATTGGTATGTCGCATGCATATCCAAAGTTGAATATTGCGGTTTACTTGAGAAGTGATTTACCGTTTGTAAATTCGCCTCAATACAAAGATATTTTTGAAAGTGTCGGTAATGACCCGCGTATCAAATACGTCTTGTTGACCGCTATGTGGGCCGTTGCGCCTTTACCGAAGGAAGCAAGTGGCGTGTTTGATAAAAACCTACAAGCAACGCTTGAGTTTCTCAAATCCAAGGGTAAGCAAGTCATCTTGACAGACGATACGCCTAAATTTGGGTTTGACCCGCAGCGCTGCAAGTTCACGCATCCTTTGTCTGGCAGCACCCATTGTTCTGATCTCAAAGATATGTATCGACAAACAAGGGATTCTTATATGTTCGCCCTTGAAGCTGCGCAGCTTCGTGATCCAGATCTCGTGTTGGTTCGTTTGGATGATTTGTTTTGTGACGAGCAAGCTTGTCGGATGGATGCGGATGGTCAACTCTTTTTCCGCGATAACAACCATCTGAACATTCAAGGTTCTAAGTTGGTAGGGTCTGCTGTAGCTGGTTATCTCCGACGTCATCCCAAGTTAGCCTTGCTTTAATTTTATACGATGTATATTATGTAAAGTTAACAAATCAAAGAAAACCGCATAGATCTGCGGTTCCTGAGCTTACTTGGTGGCGCTCTCTTCTTTGACTGGATTTTGGATATACCAAGCTTCGGTGAATGCCTTGATATAGAAAGCACTTTGTTGGTGGTCCACACGCACAGCCAAGTCCAAGGCGGATGCATTGCCGTTGTTGACCAGTGTGGGGTCTGCACCTTCTTCCAGCAACAACTTCACCGCCAATGGCGGCGCTGAATAAGCTGCCATCATCAAAGGCGTTGTGCCATTGGCAGATTCGCTGTCAATGTAGGCATCGTTGTCTAGCAACAAACGCATCATTTCACGATGGCCACGTGTGGCCGCGTAATGCAACGGTGTCCAGCCTGGTTTGTTGACTTCTGCGCCGCGCTCAATCAACACTTTGGCTAGTTCTAGCTGGTTGTTAATCGCTGCAAGCATGAGTGGTGTTTCGCCCAACTGGTTTTGGACATTCAGGTTGCTTTGCGGGTGCTTAGCCAAAACCAAGGCCGATTTAGGCGCCTCCGACTGGATGGCAACCAACAGGCCGGCAACACCTTTTTCGTTGGGGGTATTGGGGTCAAAACCTCGCGCTAAAAGTCTCTCAAGAGTCGCTGGCTGATCAAACGTGACTGCCGCAACGAAGTCGTCATACGAGCCTGCATTGGATAAAGAATATCCAATAAAAACATATAGATATAAAAAATACTTAAAGTATTTTC
>CALKUJ010000296.1 GCA_937996825.1 uncultured Polynucleobacter sp.
GAGGTGTGTAGGTCGTGGTGTTGTTGTTCACCAAGAAGCTGGTTGATGAATTGACGATATTTTCAAAGGCCGTCTTGCTCAGCAATCCATTTGCCAAAGCCTCCCATGCGGCATGGTCTGCGTTGGTTGCTGCACTGGCAGTGTCAAAACTGTATATGGATTTTGACCAATTCACACCATCCATAGAAGTTTGTGTGGATGCGAAACCCGACACAAAGCTGCTGCCAATGCTATTGGTGGTCTTTTCTAGTTTAACGAGACCGTTATTTGCAAAGCCTGTGTTGCTTAAAGTGCTGAATCGTGCAATGTTATCCATAGGCAGCAATGCGCCTTCATAGCCGCTGGGGTTCATGCCAATGACGCTGAGACCTTCCCAAACATAGTCAACGCAGCTGTTTGAGCCTGCCCAGTACGTTAGGCTGAAACCATATTGGGTTGGATCTTTTGCATAATTGCCCAGCATATCCGCTTGATTCGCTGTAATGTTGTATGCGGCAGTGAAATACGAATCACCTGCATAGGCAGAGCCATCGGTGCGCTTCACTTCACCCAGCACAGGTGCAACCGTTGTTTTCTGATCAACCGGTGCAAATCCAGCCTGAACGATTGTGGTGCCATCGGGCTTGATGACTTCATACCAGACGTGCCCTTCGCTTGATAAGTGAGTCTGGCCAGACTGAGGATCTGTAAACGTGGTGCCTGGTTTTTCTACATGAATTTTGAGTTGATAGTTGCTCATGATGCATCCTTAGGCTTTGATGTAATGATGAAAAAACTGAAGCAAGGTTTCAAAATCTATTTCTGGACAAGGGCTGAGGTTTTCGATTCGAACGCGGTAGACGCCGGGCTCTAGATTGCGAATACCCCAAAGACCATTGGCCCGCCAAATCACACTAGGTTGCCCATCTGGCAATTTCGGGTATTTATCGGGGTAGCGAGTTAGATACGTTGAATCACGTTCATCTTCAATGAGATCCACGTGTATGGGTAACGGTGCATCAACTGAATCAAGTTGGAAGCGAAGCTTGATTGGATAAGGCTTTAGATCTTCCGAAACAGAGGCAAATCCTTCATAAATTCGACTGAGATGATCTTTTTTCGTTTGTGTCCAATTACGCTGCTCAACAAATACAAGCACCGCCTTGTAAGACATAGCCTTTTTAATGCGGATCAGCACATTGACTTTTTCGCCAATGGTGGCCAAAGAGGCCATTGGATAAGTAAAGCCATCGCCGCTGACTTCAACGTCGTGGATTTGTTCAGTCATATTTTTTCCTTGTTCTCGTTCATAAGTCCTACCCCAAATTGGCATCGTCATGCCAAATAAAAAAAGTTTTCTTCGCACTTTGTTCATGCCACCTTCTTTCAAAAAATTGGAATTAGCCGCTCTCTTTTGAACCAGATTGCCTGAGGAGAATTTTGAGCTGATATATGCTCATGATGTTTCCTTATGCTTTGCCGCGATTGACATAAAACTGAAGTAATTTTTCGGTCGGAACGCGGCAGTGAGTTAAATACTTTGAATGACGTTTCTCTTCAATGAGATCAACATTCACGGGTTACTAAGCCCAAGCGAACGAAGTTCGTAAGAGCAATACATGCATGTTATGAATAAAAAAAAACTAACTATTAACCAATGCGAGGAAACTTTAAAAGTTACGGTTTGTGGTTTTATTTGTTACAAATAACTACAGCCATAAAAAAAGCCCTCACGCATGAGGGCTTCTAATTTGGCTAAAGAACTAGCGAAAGTGTTTAAACCTTCCACTTCTCCAACAAAGCCGCTGGACGCATGTTGTCATACGGTTCGAACGGTTGGTGAATCCATGGGTTGGTGGGCAAGTAGTCCACTGAGAAATCGGGTTGGAAGGCAGACACGCCTTTGGTCCAAATCACGGCGGTGCGCAACTCGGTGATGGGCTTGTAGTTGTTTTTGAGTTGGTCCACCACAGCCTTCAAGGTGTGGCCGGTGTCAGCCAAGTCGTCCACCAACAACACCTTGCCAGCGATTTCGCCTTTGGGTGTGGTGATGAAACGGGCGATGTCCAAGTGGCCTTGCACAGTGCCTGCATCAGCGCGGTACGAGCTGGTGGACATGATGGCCAACGGCTTGTCAAAAATGCGCGACAAGATGTCGCCTGGGCGCATGCCGCCACGTGCCAAGCACAGAATGGTGTCGAATTCCCAGCCAGATTGGTGAATCTTGATGGCGAGTTTTTCAATGAGGTTGTGGTACTCGTCGTACG